>NZ_JBBOWV010000001.1:377500-677500 GCF_038007305.1 Solibacillus sp. FSL W7-1436 | reverse complement strand
GCAGAATTGGTCGATAAGATTGTCATACTAGTTGAAAAGTATAGTGTACATGCCGAATGTTTGGCATTGGTTGAGGATGTAATTGCCGATGAGTATCCGGACTATAATGGTATTTTCGAGCAGCAGGTCGGGATGCCGGTAAATGAATATATAACGAAAGTTCGATTACACAAAGCAGAAGGATTACTGGAAGATACGCAAATGAGCTTCAAGGAAATTTCAAAAATGATCGGGCTGAACGGTTACTTTGAATTTACACAGCTGTTTAAAAGGTTCCACGGTATCTCACCTGTAGACTACCGCAACCAGCTTTACAAACAAAGCTAAGAAAATATTGGCAGTGTACGAGAGAAGCAGAATTACTTGCATGCTTAGCCGTTTTGTCATATAATTTACTGTACTAGCCAGTGTGTATCTACTCATACGGTACACGTTTTAAAGAGCATAGCATTTCGCTCTTTTCCGAACTTAACTCGGGTTTACTACTACTCGGGGACGTTACGGATTCGACAGGGGTGGTTCAAGCTCTGGTCGCGCGTCGGAGGTCTCGTCTTCGTCAACAACGGAAGTTATATAATAACTGGCAAACAACAAAACTTCGCTTTCGCAGCTTAATAGCGCGTAGCACTCAGCCTGTCTATCGCCCATGTAGACTACGCTGGGTTCAACTTAAGTGGGATACGATCGTTGGCACCACCTGAGTCAACGGTAAGAGATTTCCAGGTTAGCGATTCGGACGCCTGTTTGTCGGCATAAGAACTCGCGAATTGCAAGTAGACAAACTACACGCGTAGAAGCCGGCGTATTGGAGCTTCTGGACGTGGGTTCGACTCCCACCGTCTCCATACTTACTATTCAATGACTATCATTGAGTGAGAGAAACCTTGATATATCAGGGTTTCTCTTTTTTTGTTTCTCAATGGTTGTCATTCATTTTCAAACCTCTCGGAGTCAAAACGGGGCTAAATTTAATCTTCTTCAAGAAACGAATCTAATTTATCTGGAGCAGCTTGAGCATTTTGTTGAGAAAAATGTGTATAGATATTTAACGTAGTTTGAATATCGTTATGACCTAATCGCTGCTGGATTGTCTTAAGATCTATACCAGCTTGGAATAACAAAGTACAATGCGTGTGACGTAAGCCATGATTAGAAATCAAGCGTAAATTATTTTTGAGAAGAAAATCTTTTAGCCAACGTGAAGGTTGATTTGGATTTATATAACCATTGTTAGTATTGTTAAACAACAGTTGCTTTTGTCCTTGGTGTTTATGATTAAGTAACTTTAATTGTTCCTCTTGAATATGTTTCCATTGAACAATAACATCGATAGTTTTTTTGTTAACGGATATAGTCCGACTATTATAGGTTTTAGTAGGGCCTTTATATAATCCGTTCTTACGTCCGTATTTAAGAGCTTTATTAACTAAGATAGTTTGGTTTGAAAAATCGATATCCTTCCAAGTTAACGCAAGGGCTTCACTTCTACGTAAACCAGCGTTACCTAATATCATAAAGAAAGTTTTTTTCTTTAAATCGGCTAACGACTCTAAGCAAGCTTCAAAATATTTATATTCTTGTTTAGAATAAAAATTGTCGCTTTCAACTTCCTCATCAGTCTCTAACATACGAGTTGGAGGTAAAAAAACTAATTTCATAGGATTTTTTTCAATGTATCCACGCATTTGAGCGAAGTCAAATAATTTTGAAGCATAGTTTTTAATCATTCGATATCGCTTTAAAGTTTTTCTCCATTGATTTACGCTTAATTGGCAGTCATCCACAGTAATCTTTTCAATTTTAAATTTCCCTAATTTAGGTAAGATATGTTTTGTGAAAATAATAACGGTTTTATCATAAGTAGTTTCTTGAACAGTTCCTTCATAGATATGTAACCACTTTTGATAAACGTCATTAAACGTTAAGGAATCATTTGTAGATTCCTCTAAATTTAACATCCCTTTTGAACGTTTAAAAGTTATATTAGCCAATGCCTCTTTTGCTTCTTTATGAGTTTTAAAACGCAATGTTGTACGTTTTTCTACTCCTGTTTTTGGATCCACTCCTAAATAAACTTTTACTTTATAACGAGTTTCTCCGCTTTTTAATGTGTATTTTTCAATTTTTGCCAAAGAAATTTCTCCCTTAAGCACTAAAGAACCTTATTTAAAAACTAATTTTAGTATTTCTAGTGCCCGTTTTTTATCCTCAGCTGTCAAAGATTTCTCGTTTATTGATAACGGATAACTAGAATTAAAAAACATTTCGAGTGGTGTAGAGTCTAAAGTGTTTAAATTGGGTAAGTTTGGATTTTCTAATAATTGATTTTGAATATCGATTAATCTGCTAGCATCTTGAATATATTTTTGTTCAGCATCAGAGAGGTCTTTTTCAATTAATGAGATATATTCTAAATTTGTAATAGACTTATTGATTCCAGGCGCTTCACATGGAAGAGAGAGTTGATTTGATGGAACCTTAGATAGTGCTTCTAATATATTTTTATACTGAGTAATTTTCTTTAGTGATTTTTTTAAAGCGGTGTTTAAATAATTTGCTTCAACAATAGAAGCCTCAGGGTTCTCTTCACTAATAAATTCTTCCACACTTTTACCTGCAATTTCCGCTATTCTTTTTAATTTTTGTTTATTTGGATTAGATTTACCATTTTCCCATGCATGAACATTACTCTTAGCAGTATTACCAATTAATTCTCCAAACTCTTCTAATGTTAAGTTTAAACTCTCCCGAAGTATTTTGATTTTCATTCCTAAATTTAAATTCATAATATCCCTACCTTTAAAACTATTATTACATAAATTATTTAAACAGCGATACAAGAAACTCATTGACAGTGAGAACATTTGTATATATTATCATTAATGTGAACTGGTTATCAAATTTATTAACTTGTTCTAAAAAAAGGAGGAAGCGATGATTAGTGAAGTTAAGCAAGATTTAGTAGATTTAGTTGAAAAAATGATTGTAGTTACGCTACAGAAAGAAAAGAAAGAAAAGGAGTGGATGAATTTAGGCGAAGCAGCAAATTATTTAGGTGTTTCTAGAAATACATTAAATAAATTAATTGCTAATCAAGATATTGAACTTTACGCAGTAGAAGGTATTAAAAGGGTTTCTCGAACTCAAATAGATGAGTTTTTAAAATCTAAGATAATTAAACGAGTATGAAGAACTCTAGAATTTATTTGAGATGGGATGTGACAATATGGACGAAGATGGATATAAAGAGGCAGAATTAGAAGAAAGTGCATTAAATTTTATTAAGATGTTAGAAGATGGATTGTCTACTAAGGAAAGCTTTACTGACACCGTAAGTAAGGTACGAAATTCTTTAGTATATAAAAATAATTCAGATCCTATTTTATTAACAGGTGCAGAAAATTTGGATATTATATTTAATGGATTAAAGTTAAATGAAGCAATCGCTTTTGATGAATTTACTAGAAAAAATTATCAAGTAAAACCTTTTCCATGGGAAGAAAAGCTGGAAAGTAAAAAAGAATTTACAGAAGAAGATTTTATAAACTTATCGTATGAATTAAATCGATTATTTGAATTTCAGCGGAAATCATTATTACGAGATGCAATTCAAGTACATGCTCGTAAAAATAAATTTAATATCGTTAAAGAATTTATTACTAAGGTTCAGTGGGACGGGACAAAACGAGTAGATACATTTTTTATCGATTACTTAGGAGTACAGGATAGTAAATACGTACGTGCAGTAACTAACTTATTCTTCCGTGCAGCTGTTGGCAGGGTTTTCCAACCTGGGATTAAGTACGACTATATGATTGTTTTGATTGGAACACAAGGGCTTTACAAGTCTTCTTTATTGCAAAAAATTGCTGGGGATTGGCATATACCGGGGCCACAGAATTTAAATGCGAAAATCGGTGGAGAGTTTGCAATCAGTGCTTGGATTATTGAAATCGATGAGCTTGTGGCTCTAACAAATTCATCAATTGCAGAAACGAAAACTTTTATTTCAAGAACATATGACGTTTTTCGCCCAGCTTATGGAAAGGAAGTAGTGAAGTTTGATCGAAAATGTGTTTTTGTTGGAACTACAAACGAATATGCATTTTTACGCGACAAAACTGGTAACCGTAGATTTCTTCCAATTTTAACTGGAGAAGATTTAGTAAAGCAAACCATTGATAAATTGACCCCAAATGAAATTTCACAATTATGGGCAGAGGCATATCAATTATTTATGCAAAATCCAAAACTCGATTTGTCCGATGAAATGAAAGTAGAGGCTGAACGAGTGCGAGAAAATCATATGTATTATGATCCAACTGAAGGGAAAATTGAAGAATATTTAAATATGCCACGTCCTGTGGATTGGGATAAATTAACCCCACAAGAACGTTTTGATAAATTCAAATTATATTTAGCGTTAGATGAAAATGACGTATGGGAAGGACAATTACCTATAGAAATTAGCCCGATTGAAATTTTTACTGAGTGCTTAGGGAAAATTGATAAGCCAATTAACTCTCAAGATTCAAAGTTAATTGGTCAAGCGTTATTAAATATGGGATGGGCATTAGGTAAACAAAAAAGAAAACGAATACGCCACTATGGTCAACAAAAATTATATTTAAAAATTAATATGAACAAAGAATCTCATGAACTTGACTATGAATGAACTTAAATTCATGAGAGAGATTATTTCCGCCAAAAAATAATCATGTTAATTATATAATTTTGTACGCTAAATGGAAAGACAATATTGTTTTGATGTAATGAAAAATTATTTTTTACTTCTATATTAGAGTCTCATGAATCTCACTAATGTTTAAACTGAGATCTATGAGATTCAATCTAACGATAAAAAAGTAAATTTACATATAGAAAGAAAATATTGTTTTGATGTAATAAAAATTATTTTTTTACTTCTATATTAGAGTCTCATGAATCTCACTAATGTTTTAAGTGAGATTCATGAGATTCATTCCAACGATAAAAAAAGTAAATTTATAAAAGGTAATAAATATAGTAACTATACATAGTGACTATGAAAAACCTTATTAAAACACCATTTATTGCCGTTTTACTAGCAAATATAAATTCATAGTAACTATACGTAGTTACTATAAAGGTGATGAATAATGGATTATTTTAATGAAAAACATAAATTTGATGAAAAAACTTGTGAGGTATTCACTGAAATTATTCAACAAGATAGCTTAAATATTAAAGTTCTTTATTACATCGTGCAGTGTCAACAAACAGGAATAAATGTAACAGTAAAAAGTATTGCTGATAATTTAAAAATCCGAAAAAGAACTGCTATAAAAAATCAAGAAAATAAAATAGTGAAATTTATAGATGAAGAAGGGTTAATTGAAAGAAAAAGAGCAGAAAAAATTGTAGAGCGGTTGGCGTATGCATCGTTAATCTATTTTGATATTCAGCGACCACATAAGTTCATTAAATTAACGCGTCGAGGGGTACAAATAGTATTCAATCTAAAACAAATGGAGGCTAAAAAGAAATGACTAAATCATTCATCACAAATAAACCTGCGCTAAATATGACGCTGGTAGGTTTTGGACAGGCCGGTGCTCGTATCGTCGATGTTTTTGCAAAATATCAAACGGCGGAAGGTGAGCAAACATATAATTGCCTAGCTTTGAACTCAAATGAAGGGGATTTTAAAGAATTGCGATACATTGATCCTAGCAATCGTATTAGCCTGGATTTAGGTGGGCTTGGCAAAAATCCTGAGAAAGCTGAGAAGATTTTAGCAAAAGATCAACGAGTAAAATCAATCATGCATAACTTTATCTCTAAAAAACTTCGTGTAAAAGATGATTTAGTCCTTTTTGTTGCGGGCTTGGGTGGAGGCACTGGAACCTCTACAATCGTTAAGACTATTGAAGATTTTTATGAGTTACATAATAAACCGATAATTCAACAGGTATTAGATAAAATGATTGCCCAAGTTGGGGAAGAGGTTTATAAGCAACGTGAAGTAGAAATTAATCAAAGAGCTTTTAAAGTGGCTGAAGAACAGTTTGTTAAGATTGGCGTTATCGCTTGTTTACCATTAGAACACGAAGGACACGATGTTTTGCGTCAAGTAAGCAAATTTGCCAACAAGATTTGGAAGTTAGCCAATGATCCAAAAAAAGGCGTATCGTTTGTCATTTTTCCAGATAATCAATTTTTCTATAATAACTTTAAACAATTGCCTCAAACTACAAAAGATAGTTTTGATAATTATCGCGATTACTCAAATTATGAAATCGCGAATACGCTTCATGAAATAAATGCCGCAGCTAATCAAGGGGGCACAAGTATTGTAATGGATAGTGAAGACCTAAAACGTGCTTTAACAGAGAGAAAAGGCTGTTTGTTTATTTCTAAACAAGAAGTACCTAGCACAGTTGTAGAGTCTGCCTTAGATATCACTAAATTATTTGAAAAAACAATGATGACGAATTGTATGCATGATCCGATTGAAATTCAATCAGAAAATGGATTCGCTAAGCTGTATCACATGGGCCTACTAGCTTCAATTGATTCAAAAAAAGATTATGGAAACGGTTCATTTATGGAAGCAGCAACTGAGGTAGCATATGAGCATTTGCCATTCACAGGAACTATCTTTAATGGCTATGTACAAGAGAAAAATGAATCTAAAGTTACAACGTATGTGTTTTACAAAGCAGATGCTTTGCCTAAACGCTTATCAAAAGGGTTAGCTCAGGAATACAATGAATATATTTCTGCTATTAAAGAAGCCAACTTTACGAGCGCAGGTATTGAAAAAATTGAAGAAAATAATCTGGATTTATTAGAAGAAGTTACGCTATCAGAGTTAGGATTAGATGATTTTATTTCAGCAGAGCCAGCAAAAGACGGAGAAGATCCTACTGATATTTTAGCAATCTTAGACGACTTTGATTTTACCTTTTAATTAAGCAGTCTCCTGAGTAAGCTCATGAGTAATCTAATGAGTTTATTCATGAGGTTCATAGTGAGTGTATAGATGAGTCAGATAGGCTGTCCTTAATGGGGGGCTTTTGATTGTAAAAGTCCCCATTAAGGGGATGAGTCAGCTCATGAGACTTAGACTTAGCTGTTAACTCATTTACAAGCCCTTTCGTGGCAAGGATTTACGCATATTTTAATTACCCTAACTAAATAGGTAGAAACAGCATCAAAGAGAGGGAATTTAAACATGGAAGTTTCTTATTTACAAGCATCAGAAATACGTGAAAAACTATGCAAGATTTTGTACTTTTGTAGAGGTGCAAATGCTATTGTTTTAACGCAGTATTTTAATGGGAGTTTAAACTATACTAAACAGCAGAAAAAACAGATTACTAATCAATTATTAAGACTAAAGGAAAAAGGGATTATTACTTCGAAAAAAATAGAAGAGAAAGATATGGGATCGATGTATTATCTCTCAACTAATGGTTTAGAATTAGTGCATCGATTATTAAATATTAACCCACTTCAATCGGGAACGATGTGGCAACAATACCCTTTAAATGAAATTTGCCATGAGGAACTAAAAGAATATGACATTGATACATATAAGCCTCCGATACGACAATTTGCACACCATCATTTAGTGCTACAATCGATTACTACATTATTCGGTAACGACTCTGATCTCCCTTCATATCCATTTAGACTGACGCTAGACGCTGTAGAGAATTACATTTGTAAGAATGAAAATAGAATGTTAAAACCGGATGTAGAAATTAAAGTTGATGATGAGATTTATACATTAGAAATTGATCGAGCGACCGAATCATACTCACAATTAGTGGCTAAGTTTAAAAACTATAAAGGTTATTTAGATTACGCAGTTAAAGAAAATGTAAAATCACCAATTACAAAAATTATTTTCGTTTATGATGATAAAAATTCCAACCATGGTGTAAGTCGTCGGTGGGAAACGATTATGAAGGCTTTTCTTGAAGGAATGAATATTAAAGATAATGTACGTAAATGGCCAAATGTAGAATTATTATTCGTTAAGTTAAGTGATTTACCAAAGTGTGTAAAGTATATACTTAGTAAAAAAATCGATAATTTGGATTATTTATGGAATTGTTACTATCTTGATAAGGTAGTGGAGCAATTAAATTCCAATGAAATGGAAGCTTTCCCTTTTGAAAATGACTCTGCTATTGTTTTAGGGGATAATAAATCGAAATTAATTTTCTGCTGTAAATTTCAATTTTATACAAGTGATTTTTATCGTCAGTTGATTAAGTTTCATCAAGAAGGAAAAAATGAATTTGAGTGTTTAGATTATCATAGTAAACCTGAAATTATCCCTCTAATTTTAGGGAATAAAAAATTAGAGAGTTGGATTTTAAATTTTAAAAATACAAATGTAGATTTAGATTTGCAATATAAAATAAAATATATTATAAAATTAACTAAATTCTATCAAGTTGAAGGTAAGTCCATCTTCAAATAATGCATACAAAACGCCAGCACTTTCGATAGATATACGTATCATTAAAGGAGTGTTATTCTTATGCCTACAACATATTAAACAATGTTCTCATTAATACATTTGGATAGTATCGCTACGTTCATTCAAAGACTTGTGTTCAATTCTATTTTCACTTTTTAGGAGATTAAGGTCCCTGGTAAAAGTATTAAGCAATATGTGCAAAATAGCCAACTATCAGAAAAAATCTAGATAGTTGGCTATTCGTCTCATTTATTTCATGCTTACTGCAAAAAAGGATTACTTGAAGACAGCTGAATAAATCTTATACTTCACTAAAAATCAATTGTTTTTCTTCTGGAGTTAGTCCGTATAACTCAACAACCTTGTCATTCAATTGTTCATGAAGAGAAGCGCTCTTTCTATTGAAATCTAAAAGTTCTTCTTTCTTGGCTTCAATGAATTCATACAGATTAAATTCATCTACTTGAGATAAAGACACTTTCTGCTTTTTTAGCTCTTTTAAAATTTCTTCGAAAGGAGTAATATACCACTCATTCAATTTTGGTGTTATTAATTTCAAATTGAACTTGCTTAAAATGAATCTGAGTACTCGTTCTTCGAACTTTGTTTCTTCCTCTGAATGTGCCATACTTGCTTTTACCAAGTGTATTTCGCAAGTTAAATATGAGCCAATTGTTAATTAAAATATGAGCCACTAAAAATTGCTCTGTTCGATCCATTCTTTCGTTTCTAAAATTCGATAGGAGCCACCAATCATGTTGATGATGTGCGCTCGATGCGTGAGTCGATCGGTTAAAGCTGATGTTAATACTGGATCGTGGAATACTTCTTCCCAGCGTTCAAACGTTAGATTACTTGTTATAATTGTCGCTGCTCGACCGGCACGTAACGATAAGTGCGTGAACAGAAGTTCTGCTCCTTCTTTATCGAATGAAATGTACCCGAGTTCATCGATGATGACTAAATCATACTTCTCAAATTTTAGTTCAAAGGAGCGCAATGTTCTCGCAGAACGGCTTTCCTTTAATTGATTCACAAGTGATGCTACACTTGTGAAATACACTTTATAGCCCGCTAAACAGGCTTCAATGCCTAATCCAATCGCAAGATGGGTTTTACCGGTACCAGGTGAGCCAATTAATAATACATTTTGCTTCTCCTGTATAAACTTTAGTTCCTTCAAATGAGGAAGGCGAACCGCCGCATTTTGCGGCAGTGCCTCTACATCTAATTCCTCTAATAGCTTTTTCTCTGGGAAGTTGGCTAATCGAATTCGATTAGCTTTTGCTCGCACGTATCGGTCCTCCATTTCCTGTTTTAAAGCGAAATAGAGAAAGTCAGCCGGGGTTGTATGTTGTTCAAATAATACTTCTTGTTCAAGTAAAGAACGAATACTTGGTAAACGTAATTCTTTACACATTTCAATCATCTCTTTTTGCTTGTCCATTAATGAACCACTCCTGTTCCTTTAGAATGAAATAATGCTGCTAATGAAGATAAATTATCTAAAGATTGACTGGTGACATCATCTTGGCCAGTTAAAACAGTACGTACTTCAGCTGACTGTTCTGCTAAGAAAATGATTTTTTCCGTTGTTAGATGAACCAAAGGGTTCTTTTCTAGTTCAGTAATGACTTCTAGTACTCTTGTTAGGCAATCTCGTTCTTTGACATAAACAAGTAGTTCTAGAAAATCTTTTTCATTTCCGATATAATAGCGGTGGTAGATATTTTTTATATCTTTTGGTGCTTGGCTCAAACATTCACTTTGGGCTAAGGCACCTTTTTTCTTTTCCAAGGTGTTTAAATAGTGGTAGATATTCATCACCCAGGCATGAACTTGCCAGCTTCGTTTATGCTTCGCGATGCATTCACCTTCGCTAAATAGAAGCACTTCCTCTGCACGAGCTTTTAACTTAATGTATTCTCCTACATGCCCCTCGGGTACAGAGTAGCGATTGTGACGGTAGGTAACCGTACTATATTTATCCACACGTAGCTCCACTAATTCTGCAGGGTCGAACGGTGCCGCTGTTAAACTGCCAGCTCGTTCAGCTTTTTCTTCCAACATCAATTCATGATGTGTTTTCTCTTTCAAATAATGAACGCGACCATTTAATTTTTCGATAATAGAAACTAAATACTCCTGTGCCTCTTCTAAAGAAACAAACGTATCTCGATGCGCAAATGCTTTGCGACGTATGTATTCCACACTTCGCTCCACATGGCCTTTTTCATTGCCTTTACGAGGCTGACAAAGTCGTATTTGAAAATGATAATGCAAGGATAAACTTTTCATACCGTCGGTAATAAAACGATCATAACCGATAAAGTTTTTGACAACTGTACGCATATTATCGTATGTAAAAACGTGTGGCACAAAGCCTAAAGCTTCGATACATTTTACGTGTGCATCCTGTACACAAACCATTGTTTCTGATTCGTAGAGTCGCGCAAAGCGATCGTTACTATAGGCTAGAGTAAATACGGCCATTGAAAAACTTCTTAGTTTTCCATCGATAAATAACTTTACTTCTCCCCAATCAAACTCAATTTCACGACCAACTTTAGGCTCTTGGCGGATGAATACTTCCTTTTGCTTCTTTTCCTCACGATTCACGAAATTGCGAACTGTCGTATAGCCGATTTTAAACCCTTCATCTAAAAGTTTGTCATGTATATCAATAATCTTTAATTGCTGCTTATGCATATTTACTTCACGCTTATTTTCATTCTGTTTCATCATCTCGCGAATACGCTTCATCACCGTATTTGTTAAAGCTCTCTTTTTTCCCTTACGCTTTTTATATGCCGGAGGCGTAACGTAATTATCTGTAATCGGTAAATTCCTTGTATCTTGTTGTCTTGCCGCTAAGTCTTGTTCGATATATTTCTTAACAGTATTTCGTGACATATTAAGCTTCTCTGCAATTTGACGCTGACTTGTATTGTGCTGGTAGTACTCAATCAATACCAATTGCTTTTTCTCCAAACTGATCACCTCTATATCCTCCTAACTTTTAACAGTTAGGATTATTTTGATATAAAGTGGCTCACATTTCAATTGCGTTTGTGGCTCAGTTTTAGCTTAACAAATACAACCAAGTTGCTTAATTCTGCATCTTTTGTTTCATTAGCATAAGGAATTTTGGACATAAACACAGTTTTAAATCGCTTATAACCGCCCCTAGCATCAGTAGAAATTAAGTTAAACAAGAAATTAAATACAGAAGAATTCAAGATAGCTAGTTCACGGTAAGGATCAGGCGCTTCCGTCCAGAAAAGTGTCATATCTAATATCTTTCCTTGTGTCAAAGCAAAACAGCTTCTGTTTGCGATATCTGGATAAGTAATATAAACCTTATCGAAAGAGAAGGACTTATTGATTTGTTGGTATTCATACCACTTTTTCGAACCATTAGCTAATCCATCCTTAATAATGGCGCGTTTTTCTAAATCCTCCTTATACTGCTCCAAATGTTGTTTAATTAAAGGATAATTTTCTATATCAACTAATTCAAGCTCACCTATTTCCTTATTTTCTATATAAGGAAATATGATTGAAAACTTGGAAATAACGTTATAAGGCTTTACATCTTTCCCGTTCAAATACGGTTTGATAATATCAATATTATTGGCATCAGCTTCAATTAATCTTGAAGCCTCTGTTTTAGTCAAGATATAAGCAGGATTTTTTCCTGTCTTAACTCCAGCCTTTGGTCGTCCTAAAACTTCTTCAAGAGTACTGTAGTTGGTTAAAAGTTTCTCATTCAGCTCATTAATATGATCTTCAAGAAAATTCCATACATCTGGCTTCATATTAGATTGTAGGAACGGTCGCCATTGGCGTTCAAAATAGGCATCAAGTGCCTGATCTAATTCATCAAAATAACAATATTGAATTTCCTGCTTCTCAACTTCCGCTTCCTTGTCCGCAATAAATATAGATGGATAGGCTATAATCCCTTTAAATACATCCAAATCGTCAAAATCCATAAAATAGTGGATGCGTGACTTGTTTAACAGAAAAGACCGCAATGGTTGTCCATAAGTAGTCGTTGTATATTTAGAAGAACAAATATACCCCATCTTACCGCCGGGTTTTAGTACTTGGAATGCTTTTTCAAAGAAATAAACATATAAATCTGCTCTGCCGTGATAGGTCTCATATTCTTTGCGCAGGTGAGCTTTAATCGGCACAATTAGCTCTTGACGAACATAAGGTGGGTTACCAATCACCACATCAAAACCGCCTTTTGCGAAAATGTGTTCAAAAGATTTATCCCATTGAAAAGGGTTATCGGAAAAGCTCGGATCGCTGACTACCGAATTCCCACATAAAATATTTTCATCCAATGATGTAAGGGGGTCGCGTTTGTTGGCTGTTTTTAGCCATAAAGAAAGCTTGGTAATCTCAACACTCTCTCTGTTTAAATCCACACCGTACAAATTATTCTTTAGGATGTGCTTATCCAATTCAAATAAACTAGGAAGGCCTGTTAATTCTTCAAGTTTATTGTTTACAGTTGTTCCAACTTGGTGCAAGAAATCAAATGCAGCATTTAAGAAGGCTCCAGAACCACAAGCTGGATCAAGAATTTTGATTTCACGAATCGTATCTTGAAGCTTGGTGTAAAAATCAATGTGTTGTTCGACCTTGGTTATTTTTTTTATTCTTTTGTTGTTTTTTTTCTTTTCGTATTCATCGAAGTCTTCCTCAGTAAGTTCTGGAAGATCTTCTTCACCCATATCTATACGCTTCTGCTCAATCCATTCACCCACAGTTTTTCGAACAATAAATTGGGTGACGAAAGTAGGAGTATAGAAAACCCCGTCTTTTTTCCGCTTGCTCTTGTTCTTGTCAAATTCTTCTCCACGTATTAGAGCTTTAAATTCCTCAATATCGGAGATGGATTGCTCAAAGATATGGCCTAGTAAATTCACATCAAGTTCTGAGTCAAAGTCATATTCCGCTATTTTTTCAAATAATGGAAAGAAGTCATCTTTGATGACCAAAGCATCCAAAATTACATCAGGTTTAAATAATCCCCCATTAAAACGATTAATGTTCATAGGTTGATTACCTTTATCAATGGAAGCAAATAAGTTTTTAAGTTGAGTCCAAATTCTTATTTCACTTATACCGAAATCTTGTTTGGCTGCAAGTACAACTTTCTTAAATACATTTTCAGGTAATAATTTCGAATCCTCGCAGAAACAAACAAAAATGAAACGGTCTAAGATTTTCTGTGTCTTTTCGAAGATAGTAATCTCATCAATCTCAGGGTTGTGCTCAGTTAGATGCCGATATAATTGAAGACGAACATTTTTATAGTCATAATAGAACTTCTCAGAAATAACTTCTTGTTCAGCTTCGTTTTTCACATACAACTTATCAATAGTAGATGGTTCGTCACGATTTATTAAATTCTCACGATTTAAAAGATAATAAAACTTTTTAAACAGTTCTTCGTCCGTGGCCATTTCACCCATAAAAAATTGTTCATACTCAGTCATTGTATTGGCATTATAGAGACGTATTTCCTTGAAGTTGGAAACAATCACCCACTTACAGTTTCGGTGCTTATACTGATAAGAAAATGCTTGTTCAACAGGGGATTGATTATTTTCGCGTTTTTGCTTTCTGTCTAAGTCCGTTCTTGCGTCTTTAAGCTCGATAACTACTCTCGTATCACTTATCGAGTCTGAATAGAAACCAAGGGAACCGTCAGCCACCGTTCCATCGACCTCTGTAGTTTTTTCCGCTTGTAAATGCCATAGACTTTCTCCAATACGTCCTTTGTATCCTAAAACTAATGTGAGTATTTGATGTAGAAAGTCTCCTTGCACAGATACCTCTTTTGTTTTATCGAGATTACTTTGTGTAAGGGAATAATTCCAATTTTTTATTACTTTATGTCGTTGATCAAATGCTTCAATATCTTCTTTTGCAAAATATTTAAGTTGATCCGCAAGGTATTTTCTATTGAAAATGTAATTCTGCATCTGTAGTCACTCCTTACCTTCTAATATACTTCCATTATACCGTTCTTGAAGAATGAACGGTCTTTTATACATTATACAGTTTTTTGGAAATTGGGATACTTTGTATTTTATAAAGGCATACCTTTAAGGAATGCCTTTTCTTTTACATTAATCCGTTTGTAAAGGCTCCATTTTTAATTTATAAACGTTTTTATAATTTCGCATACCTTTTTAAACATTTTATGGTGCTAAAATATTTCATAACTGATGGTGGTAAATGTTGTGAAAATAGATCGAATAGCAAATTTATCGAATGTAGATAAAAGGTGGGGTTATATGATAAAGAATGAATGGTATAACTTAACGGCAGATGAACTTAGAGAGGTTGTTAATAGTCCCAAAAATTCAGGAATTAAAGGTAGCATTTTAACATTTATAGTGGTTATGGTTAATGTGTTACCAGTATTTTTTAAAAATCCGGTGAAATTTACGAAAACTTATATTCATATTGTGTTAAGGAATTTTATTCAACGTTAATATTACTTTTGAAATGAAGGGTTCATAAGGAGTGTTTATATGCAGCTAAATCGATTAACGAAGCTAAGCCCAGAGGAAATGGTAGAACTTGCACAGTCTTCTAAAGATGCTAATATCAAATTTAAAATGGTAGTTTGGTTTGTACTTGTTGTTTTAAATGGCATACCGATTATCGCTAAACATCCAATACGTTTTATGCAGGGATACTTAACTTCTGTTATAAATGAACGATTAAATAACCGTTTATAAAATTAAAAGAGCTTATTTATTAAGTTCTTTCTTTTTATTTAAAATATTATCGCAATATTCATAATCTTCTGGTAATATATATAAGAACAAATGTTCTTAGGAGGCTATGTTATGAATTTACGAGAAACTATTAAAAAATTAGAAGAGGAATATACGGAGAAAGGTTTAAGTTTAAAAACAAAAATTGTTACTCAAGAATTAGGAATTCGTCTTTTGAAGGATTCTTCAGAGGTTTGGATGGCAGATTTTAAAAATCAATTAAAATTAAATTTTTTAGCATGTATTTTAAAGGAAGAGCAATATTTTAAAAATAATGGAGAGGAAAATTTTGCAACAATGGACTTAGTAACTTTGATTAATAAATATTATGATAATGATGAAGCATTAGTAGTTATTAAACAAATTATTTTAAATAGCAACTTTTTATCTGATACTTTTGATAATAATAATCCGTTTTGCGATGAAAGTAATGCTATTTTTGTATTTTCAGAAATTCTTGATAATACTTTGTTAAAACAATCATTACACCTATTGGATGTTGTAAAGTTTAGTGAATTTGTAAAAAAAGATAAAGTAGTTGAAATGCCGATGAAGAATTTAGAGTTTCATAATTCTAATGATGTAATTCAAGTCGAAGGTACAGAAAAAACGATGGAGCAATCAGACAGTTATGAGTCAAGCAACATTAGCGTACGTTAGGGTATCGACAAAAGAACAAAATATTGATCGCCAAATCACTAAAATGCTTGAACTTGGGATAGAAGAACGCTTTATCTTTATCGATAAAGCGAGTGGAAAAGATTTTAATCGCGAGCAATATCAAGTAATGAGAAGCATTGCTCGCAAGGGAGATTTAATCTATTTAGATTCTCTAGATCGGTTGGGTCGCAATTACGATGAAATAATTCAGGAATGGAAGCATATAACGCGTTCGATTGGTGCAGACATTGTTGTTTTAGATAATCAGACACTCTTTGATAGCCGGAAGTTCAAAGAAATGAATGAGCTAGGAAAATTAATGGAAGATCAGTTTTTATCACTATTAGCGTATGTAGCAGAGCAGGAGCGTAATAAAATCCTTGTTCGTCAAAAAGAGGGCATAGCAGCTGCTAAAGCTAAAGGAAAGCATTTAGGTCGGCCTGCGTTTAACTTGAATTCGTTGACTCCCGATACTCGAAAAAAGTTGGAAGATAATTATGAACGGTGGAGTAGGAAAGAGCTGACTAGTGTAGCATTTGCAAAATTACTTGGGTTAAAGAAAAATACATTTTATAAAATTATTGAGCAATATAAACATGAAATAGCAGCTGAAGTATAGCTGCTATTTCTCTTATTTAAATCTATGGGAAGAGGTAAGAACGTGTCTAATGAAAAGTTACAGGAAAACTTGGTCGTTGCTAAAAATATCAGTGATTATATAAATGCTATCGAGAAATCAAAGGGGTGGGTCAGTCATCGTAGTGGTATTTCACAAGTTGATTTTGACTGTTTATTAGTGGGAGAAGGAAACTTGAAAAGAGATATACCGAAAATAAATAAGTTGTTTCGAATTCAAGATCCTTACTATTTCTATAACGAGAAAATAAAATTACCCATGAGCCTTGAGAATTTAGAAGCAACCAGTCTAAGGAATTATTCTTTAAAAGGGGATAATACTGACAGCGAAGCATTTAAAAATACAATGTGTATTTTAGATGATGTTATAAATATGATTCATACATTGAAAACAGCGAAAGAAATTGGGTAAGGGGTTTATTACATAATAATACTTGTGGTCTTTTGATAAAGACTAATTAATAATAAATTCAATAGTAATAAAGCTTGATAAAAAGCTGTATGGAATTTTGGGTTTCCTTATTCCCCTACCGGACAATATCACTAAACAAAAAGGCTTTAATTATACATGTTAAAATTCAAGTGTGTTTTGTGAAGGAATGTACTATAGGGATAGTATAATGAATGAGAAATCCTTTTTTTATAAATGGAACAATGGGTGTGGGTAAGCAGCCCTAAAATAAGTCTAATTTACATAAAGTATGTTTTCCATGAAGTACTTTGACCACTTGTAAAATCCAAGTAAGATTGAATTTTAAAATATTGAAATTATATAACATTAAAAAGTCACTATGTATTGTATACAAAATGAAACAAATATGATAAATTAATAACAAATAAATAATAAAAAATATCGGGAATACCCCGCTATGACTTACGCAAACAGGTTACCATGCCTGTGTTTTGCTCTGTCGTGGCGGGGTTTTTTTGTTTTTTTAAAGGAGTTATATTAAATGGGGCGAAACCATTGTAGTTGTTATGAAAAAACTGAAGAAAGAATTGTAGGTATGCAACATACGGTTTTAGAGCTAATGTCATCTCGAATATTTGAATATATTAATGGAGGTAGATATGAAGATTGTTCGGAATTTATGGAAGAGTATATAAATCTGGTATGTTTACTTGAGGATATTTTGAATGATTTGAAGATGTAAGAGATATTATTATGTTGAAGCCCTGACCATTAGTTATCAGGGCTTTTTTATTATTAATTGCATGTTGGGGGCCGGGTAAATAGCTCAAGGACATTGTTCAGGCCCAATTACGTGAATTTACCTCTTTAAATCCAACGACAGGTAAGTTTGAAAATGTACGCGAATATCTGGATTTGCTTGGCAATAAAGAATTGTAAAAGCAGTTGTTCATAGAGCTTATAATGTGCAAGGCGACGACATCAAAATCAAAGTGTGGTCTTATAATAAAGTTTGATAATTAATAATTTAGTTTGATCATTTGTAAAAAAGTTAGATATAAAACTTTCCACAATCGGGCCATATTGTGGAGCAACATTTTTTTGGGGGAGTGTAAAAAAAAGATGCAGATTTATAACGATAAAAGAATGGCTATACAAGTTTTTATGCAAATTAAAGATCATACCGAGTAAGCAAAAAGCCCTTATATCAAGGGTTTAGGAGACTTGCATAAAATAGCGTATAAACAATGTTCCATAAAAAAACAGACAAACGTTGATTTAATAACGTTTGTCTGTTTTTTTTGCGTCCCCAAACTTCCATTTGGGAACGTTATTTAGATTTATTTTGCATACTTTATAAATCCTTGTTGCGTTTAGTTAAAGGTAATATTTCTTATTGAGATAAATGTTTGTAGTCTAATATCTCAATTTCGAAACCGTGATTACATTTCTGCTTATTAATCTTCTCACTATCACAGGACGGGGATATTCTTACCTTAACCAAATCTTCTTTAACATTTTCAACATTTTCATTAATGTCTTTTGAAGGAATCTCAATTCTTACAGTAACATCATAGGAATGATTCTCGTTGTAAGTAATACCAACAATCCTTTTCCAGTGCCAAATAAGGCGATTATCTCCTCCATACTCTTTGATAACTCTTTTATCAATAGTTGGGAAGATAATGTCTGAAATAATGTCCTCTGTTGTGACATACATTTCTTCTGCTTTTGGTATTGTTTCTGATTTTGCTACTTGCATAGAAGTAAGAATAATCAATATAAATCCTAATAAGACTAAGTAATGCTTAACCATCAACACTCACCTCTGGTTTACGTTTACTCCTTATTCTTCGTATCTTGTTACTTTTTATTCAATAAACCTATCTCGTTAGTTGAATAAAATAAAGCACTCAAAGCGTCCTTTGGGAACATTTCATTGAGATTCTATTTATATGTTACCTCCATTCAGAACGAGTGAATTGAGCAGTCCTCTTTAAAATGATGTCTCGCAGTGTCTCAGGGCGTTATTTTCTAATAAAAACAGCGACAAACACTGATTTACAGTGCTTGTCGCTGTTTAAAATGTTACCAAGCTTTGATTTGGGAACGTTTATTTGAATGGGATTGTATATACTTTTTGAATAAGAATAATTTTATTTTTCTAATACTATACAATATTGTTCTTTATAGTTTTCATGGTTCCAATTGTACATTTGTAACAGATGATGGAGAGATAATTCGTTATAATTAAACCTACTATACGGTATATTTAGTTCATTATCATCATGACCAATCCATACTCGCCATAATTCTATTATCTGTCCTTCTCTAATATTGTCTTTTAAGTAATCCAATAATTGCTTTACTCTTAATTCTGAATAGCTAAAATTTACTTCATAAATGAATGGATAGCCTGTATATTCACTTACATTATAATAACTGTCTTTTTTTATGACTAACTCATTTAAATCCTCTTCATTTTCAACAAATAATACTTGGGTATTCGGGTCCATCTTCTCCCAAGGCACCAATTCATGCGGTTTTATTTCTAATTCAATAGCTTCTTTGACCGTAATATACTTTGCTTTGGATTCTATTTCAGGCATTTCAAAATTTGTTGCTATAAATGAACAAGAGCTCATTTAAATACCTCCAAAATAAAAAATTTATAACATTATTTCACTTTTTGGATTTAAGTATAACATTCCCAAAGCATAGTTTGAGAACTTACCGTTCACAAGTAACCAAAATACGCCCTATTATAACAATTGAATAAGGGGTATTGGTCCCCAAAGTGTCATTTGGGAACGTTTACGTGAAATAATTGTAAAAAGAAAAAGGTCACTCCATTTAGAAATGACCAATTAGATAGAACGCAAAGGACTACTTGAACTTTTGAAGATTTTTGACCTTCATTGAAGCTACTTCTCCACAATTTGTACAAATAGTTAAAATTAATGGTGAACTTGAAAAATGCAACATATCATGCTTGATGGGTTTTACATTAGCCATAGAACCACCTAATTCACCTTGTGTAAAGGAATCATTATCACAAATCTTACAAACTAACTTTTCTTCCTCCAAAAAATCACCTCACTATACAATTTATGTAAATTATATCATAGTTGAATTAAAGTATCTTCGTGTGTTACACATTCCAAAACGTACCCAAACCGACGTTTGGTAACATAATTTTCTAGTCCTGTACTCAAAATCGTATTTGTGCTTCTTTTTTATGTAAGGTAGTAGACCACACGAATATGACGAACCCTTATTCCACAATCTGGGCGCGATTCTTCAATAAGAAGATCGCGTTTTTCCGTTATAGGGCCATTAAAGAAGCTACTGGATTATTTTTGAAACGAAAGCTATGAAACCCCGTCTAATTATAAAAGGAGGTGTGACTAAATGAAAAAAATAACAACGATTTTATCTTTTGTATTTATAACAATTATTTTATTTGGTTGCCAACAAAGTAATGACAAGAAGCTTGATAATGAGGTGTCCAACACAGATAAGCTGGAAACACAGGCCGAAGTCACCGAGGGGGATTTTACCTATCGACTTGTAACCAAAAAAGCAGAATATAGTGAAAATGAGCCGATAAAAATATACGCAGAACTAGAATATACAGGTGATAAAGGAGAAATTGAAATTTTCCATTCTACTTCTCCTTTTTCGTTTCCAATGGTTGAAACTACAAGAAATTATGAAATTGAATATGGAATGAATGAGCCGTTAATAAGTACGACATTAATTAAGGGGGAACCACTTCGAGAAGAATTTGTTGGCAGTGGAGGATATAGTTCCGAAGACAAAAATGAATATAAAGATTTCATGAAACGAGTTATGGATAAAGAATTTCCTGCTGGACATTATGTCGTAAACGGTATTGCAGATTTTTATATTAGAGTTTCAGAGGGGACTGAACCAGAGGAAAAGTATGAATTAGAAGCACAGGTAGGATTTAGTGTCATCAATTGAAATCACATTATAGTTATTCCACAAAACCAGCTAATAGTTGTCAAGATTTTTCGATAAAAATATTAAATCCTACATGATATACTAAAAAAGGGTACACCAAATAAGCCTTCCTCTTTAAAATTGGAAGGTTTTGTTTAATCCACTTAAATATACTTTTTAAACCGCATTTTGGAAGGCTTCTTTCCTTTTAAGTAGGGCATATATCCAATGTAAAAGCTTATTAGCACATGCAATGATTGCTACTCTAAATGGCTTTCCTTCTTCGCGTTTTTTATCGTAGAACTCTCGTAATTTCTTATTTCTAGGGAGTATTTCATCACTTGTTTTTTGCTTACGTGCATCTCTTATACCGCATTGTACAGCCATAAATAACGCTTGTCTTAACCTGCTGGAACCTCTTTTGGTTATACGATTGATGGAAGCAGTAAATCGACCAGAAGAGTAAACGCTAGGATCTATCCCGGCGAATGCTACTAGCTTTTTAGGATGGTTAAACCGTTCTATCTCTCCAATTTCAGAGATGATTGTTGCCGCAATCTTTTCTCCAACACCAGGGATAGACTGGATTATCTCATATTCTTCAATTTCTTTAGCGAGGGCATCTATTTCTGCTGCTAACTTTGATAGATGCTCTTGATATTGAAGAACAATGTTAATAAACATTCTTAGGTTAAAGATATGGCTTTGATACAAGTTGTTTTGAAATGGATTACGTAATGCAGCCTCTCTCAATTTAATTGCCTTTTCTTTTGCCCATCTTTCTGAACGGGTTGTACATAATTCCGCAATTTTATTAGTAAGTTCTGATTCGCTAACACTTAAAACCTCTTTGGAGGTTGGGAAGATGGATAGAATCTGTAACGAAATTTTTGAATAGAGATTTCCAAAGACACCTCTGTATTCAGGGAAAACCTGATCTAAGATGGACTGTAGCTGTAACTTTGTTTGTGCAGCTGTGCTTGATACTGTTTCTTGTTGTCTAGTGAGATTACGAAGATTTAAGAGTTGTATACCTCTCTTTTTATATGGCTCTAACTCTTCCTTGTAATACAATTCGCATAGATGATAGGCATCAATGGCATCGGTCTTTACCTTGCGTAAATTTGTACTTCTAGCTCGATGAGAGATAAGTGGATTAACAATAATATAGACGTATTGTTGCTCCTCCAAAAATTGAATAACGGGCATATGATATTGACCTGTAGATTCTAAAATAACCGAAGGTTGCTTACCATCAGCTAATTTCTCTACTTCCTTTAGAAATTCTAATAAACTATCTAAACCATCAAGAGTATGTTTAATACTAAAGCTCTTACGATATGGTTTGCCTTTATCTAAAAAGGCTTGAACCTGACTTTCTCCTTTTGAAACATCCAGACCAACGACTGGATTCATAATTACATCTCCTCCTAAAGAAAACTAAATTCGTCGGTAACCCCTATAGCTGCTTGTAATGTCATAGGTTCGCTTGTTAAACGGGATCCTTGTCCCAACCAGCTCGAAACATGTTTATACAAGTAGGGGGTGAACAGTTTTGCGGACGGGATCAAGTCCCACGGGCCAGACGTTCTACCCCGACTACCGTTATAATAAGACCTAAACAAAAAAGGTCAACCAGAAAAATCTGGCTAACCTCATATTACGATCGGGCCATATTGTTGAAGATTATCCTTATAGGGTTTGGATATTTATGTTAATATTTAAATACTTAAACTATGTGGGTAAAAAAGTTTATTAAGTGTACATAATGGGGGAAATTTATGATTAAAGAGGAGTTTTTAAAGAGTATAAAATCATTGATAAAAATGCACTCTAATGGATTGCTTGGAGGGGAAGTAATGCCAGAAGATGTTCTAATTGGTGTTGTTAAAGAAGATGATTTAATGGATGTTTTAACAATGGGGATGGCTTTAAACTATCAAAGAAATTCATATAAACTGTGGGAAGCGGTTTTAAAAGCATATCAAGATGAAGAAACAAAATGGATTTTCAACACGAAGGTAGTTGCTAATTGTCATATAGATACTTTACGAGAGGCATTACTTCTGCATCGTGTAGGATTACAACCTAATCGACATCCAGAAATCTGGCAGCGAGTAGCAAAAGGAATCCTGAATTCTTCTGAAAAAGGGAATGTTCAAGGTCTTATTGAATCTGTTCGTTCTGATATTCTTCCTTTAAAAGAATTAGTGCAAGGTACTCGGAAAGCAGATTTCCCTTATTTATCTGGACCGAAAATTTTTAATTATTGGCTATATGTCTTAGAAAGTTACACCAATATTTCTTGGGATTCTCGTGAACTTATCACAATAGCACCCGATACTCACATCTTGAAGGCTACGGTTAGATTAGGGTTATGTTCAGAGGAAATATTAAATGGTGGAGCAGATGATAGAAAAGTTGTAGCAGATGCCTGGGAGACTGTACTTAAAGGAACAGGATTAGCACCAATTGATGTCCATACGCCATTATGGCTTTGGTCTCGTGCTGGATTTCCCCCATTACTAGAATTTCAAAGATAAACATTAATATCTATTTGAAATAATGAGGGTTTTAATCTAACTGGTAAAATGTGGTAATTATTATCTTAATCTTCAACAATCGGGCGCTTTAATTGAATATTCGCATCACGAAATAACAAACTTTTTATAAAAACCAAACGAGATAAATAAAGAACCAACTATTTTGATCAAACTTTGTTTCAAAACAGTTGATTTCCCTAGACAAATGGAATTTAAAATGCTGCCATCTGTAATATACAGACAGCAGCAAATAGAATAAATGATAATACATAGTTAACTAATATATAACATAAATATTAGTCGAAACTAAATATACTTCTTAGTTCTCGCTAACTTGAAGAAATTCAATATGACCTTCATTTTTAGTGATTTCAAAAGTATCTACAACTGTAATTCCATCTTCTTCGTAAACTGGTATAGTTTTATTTGACTGATCTTCTGAATTAATATAATTTAGGACTTCAGAAAGAGTATCTAACTTTACATTAATATCCTTAGAATAAACGTAACCTTCAATACCATTATCTCCAAGTACTTTTATAAGGTCTGGGCTATCTTCAATTGATTCTGCATAATAATCTGAACCGTAAGTTGAACCATTTTCATTAACTTCATACGCTTTTTCTGGAATCATAGGCATAGGTGCAAATGAACGTGTGACGTTAGGGGATGCATTACTTATATATCCGTTATATCCATCTCCATTGTAAAATTGCATTTTAGCTTTTGAATAATAAGTTCCACTTTTAGTAGTTATTGCTGAACCAATTGTCATTCCTGCATATGGTGCCGGATTATACTCTATTTCACCAGCACTTATAAGAGAACCAGCGGAGCTATAAAGTCTAGACTCTATTCCCATGTACCCTGTCGGAACAGTATTCGCACTAGAGATAACACCAAAAGCTGTAGTTTGAAGTGAAGAAGTTTCTACTTTGGACCAATACGAATATGTAAAACCATTAACTGTTGCGGTTTTCTTTGTACCGGTTGCAGTAGCTGCAAAAGCATTCATATTAAAACAAGATAATATTAAACAAATTGCGAATAGTGATGTAGTTAATAGTTTAAATCCTTTTATTTTTTTCACAATATTACCCCTTAGATTTTATGTTTTTAATTAAAATAAAATGTACCAATTACTGTTTCGCCATCTTGCAAATATAAAGGAGTCGATTTTTTACGTGATTTATTATACTCCTCTAATTCACTTGGCGAAGAAATACCTTTAGGTGAATAAATATAACCTAAAACCCCATTCTCACCTTCTGCTAGTGTTAAGTCAGATTCTACAAGAAGTAAGTTTCCCATATCTGGGCCATAAGTTTCCCCTTTTTCATTTTGTGGAAAACCATTATTTAAAACATATTCTCGTGACGGCACAATTAATTTGGAAGAACTAGTTTCTTGATCTGTTGCTCTAACTTTATTAACCTCTTCAAAAGGTTTAGTACTTGTAAATAATAAAACTGTTAATAAACCTAATACCATAGAAAAAACTGTAAGCACCTTAATATTAGATTTTATTTTATTACCCATTTTAAGCCCCCTTTAAAGTTTCTAAGTGCTTATACTCAACATAATATATATTTCCAAATAATTCAATATTTTTTACATTTATCCAATGATTTATTCATACGAAATGTAATAAAAGGCAGAACAATTAATAGGGTAATTTAGTTATATATGGTAATGTTTAAGTAAGATTCGAAAGAAATACCTTTAAAGGGGTCACTAGCAGCGGCTATTTAGTGAAAGAAGTACAAGGAGGGAGAAAATGAGGAAGCAATTATTTGTTTTAGTATTAATTTTGTTTTTTTTAGTTGGTTGTTCGCAACAAGAAATGACAAAGGTAATAGATAGCAAGGACAATGAAACAGGGAAGAATGGCTCAGATTTAATTACATTACAATTGGAAATTATAGCGAAAAATGGTTATCCTAAAAATGAGAATGGGCAAACCTATGGTCCAGATTTAAAAGATTTAATCCGTGGTGAACTTGGTGAACCGGATTTAATATTAGCAGTAGGTGAGAACGATACAATAGGGTATGTAAAAAAAGTGGATTTAGAACGGTCGCAGCCAAAAACCCCTGAAGAAGCGGTTAAACTTAATGATGCTCCTCCAAGAGAAGTTCCTTTGTATGATGTTGATGGAGAGACTGTTATTGGTAAGTTTATAATTAGATAAAACTTCTCTTATTATTAGTCGTAAATAAGGATTTATGAGGTATTTTTAAGAATACTTTATTTCTTAGAAACATTAATTTCATTTGAAATGGCTCAACTATTTAACAAGACCGCTACTATCCATTTAATTAAAGTAAAAATATTTTCCTTCTTCATAAGTTTTTAATACCTTTTGGTAGCTCAATTATACTTATTTTTATAAATAAATTATATGTCCCCAAACCCTAACTTGTGGGGGAAAATACCACGGACAATTGTGTTTGTGGTTTTTTGTTGGACTATTTTTATACGTAATTTTATGCACTTTTTTAAATAAGGCTTTTTAATCGTGTTATAGAAATAGTAATTATATTATGCTCCTTAACATTACAGAGGCTTTCTACTTCTTTAATAAAATCTAATAAACTCGCTAACCCATCAAGATCATGTTTCACTTTAAAGCTTTTCTTGTAGGGCTTCTTTCCAAATATGCTTGAACCTGACTTCCTTTAGCTACATCCAGACCGATGACTGGATTCATTACAATTCCTCCTTCAAATTTAATTCCCGGTAACCCCTACATCCTCTTTGTAGTATCATAACTTCGCTTGTTATACGAGATCACTGTCCCAACCAGCCTCAAACATGTTTCTACAAGTAGGGGGTGATCTGTTATAACAGCAATAGGAAATGATCAAACTTTATTCTAAAGCTACACTAAAACTACAACTAACGGGGACTTTAGTAAAAGAAGAAAGGGTTCTACATATTAGATATGACTAATATGTAGAACCCTTTGATTTATTAACCTTTTTTTAAATTAGGTCTTGATAATATAAAAAAGTCGTACCGTTTTTAAAAAAGTTTAACCGTTTATAAAAAAGATGAACCGGAATTTCCTATTTCTATAAATAAGGAATCTCGGTTTTTCTTGTGGATTAAGAACCTGTTAGGTGAAAATAAAGTTATTCCAGAATCGGGCCATATTGTGGAGCAACATCCTTCTTCAGCTAAAGGGTCATATTATAGATTAAAAGGCTGTAAAAAAGAAATTTGCTTACTAAATATAATTTAGTGAACCTCTTTAAAGATAATTTTATCGAGATAACTCTGCAGGGTTATCTTTTTTTTATTGAAAAAACAATTTATTTTGAGAGGAAATGAAATTTCCTTCGTTATAGTAGTAAGGAGGTGATTAAAGTGGACATTGAACTAGCTGTTCAAAATGTGCAGTCTGGGAAAGAAGCGGACTACAGGTATATTGTGAAATATTATGAAAACAAGATCTATACAACTGTATTTCGCCTAGTCCGCCACCACGATCTTGCAGAGGATTTAGTGCAGGAAATTTTTATCAAAGTTTTTTATAACCTACATAAATACAAAGCTATTGGTTCCTTTAATGCATGGCTTTATCGCATAGTTGTTAATCAATGCTATGACTATTTACGAAGGCAACCTAAGCAATCTTCCGTACTTGAAGATACTGAGTTTATTGAAAAACAATACCCTGAGAAAATAATTTTACAAAAAGAGCAGTTCCATCAATTAGATCAGCTTCTACATCAACTAGATAAAACCGAATATTTCATTTTGCTTTTACGCTATGTAAATGAGCTCCGGTATGATGAAATTAGCGAGGTGCTGCAAATATCATTAAATGAAGTGCGCAACAAACTACATCGAAGTAAACGTAAGCTACGAGATCTAGCTACTACAAAAGGAGGGTATTTTCATGAAATGTAATGATTTCTTATTGGAGGATTATGTCGAAGGTTTTTTAACTAATGCTGAAAGGACTGAGCTTGAAACACACATAAGCAGTTGCAGCAAATGCCAGCAAACGCTTGAAAACTTAAGAACCGAGCAAATAATACTTACTACCACATTAAATGAGCCAAAATTAAGAAGTAATCTCACTGACGATTTAATGCAAAAAATCAAGAATCATACCAAAATTAAAGCGAAACGCCAACGATACCATATGATGGTTATTGCTGCCGCCATTTTATTGATTAGCTTCACTTTAATGGCCACGGCCACAATGAATAATTCAAACCAGCAGGCTGATACAGTATTACCCAATACAAATGAAAATATGGATGTAGATCAACAAAACTTTGCAAACACAATAGAAGAATCCAAAGCACATGATATTCCTCTAAATGAAGGACCTGTGCTTGATATTAAAATTGATAGCGTTATTGAAAAAAACGGTATGAAGGAAATTACCTATCGTCGTAACTACAACGAAGCAATTCAGCGATATTCAGAGGCAACACTTAAGAAGTTAGTAAGTACCTATGACATAGATGAGCGTCTGTTTGATCTCGGATGGAACTCACTTATTTCTATACTCATCCGTAACAATAGAAACGAAGTGGTAACAACTTTTGAAATAAAAGAAAGTGAAAATATCAAACCGATTTATCCGCTTGTCAGCACATACCATCAAGATACAGAAGTACTCGGAGAGAAAATTACGCATTTTACATTGCCCATTGAAACTGACCCAACGTTTTTTGAAATTGAAAGCTACTTTGTTCAACTACTCACATACACCGAGCCATTTACTTTTAAAAGAAATGAAAAAACTAGTTTCAACTATTTAGGCCATTTGTACACCATTTATGATACACAATTAAAAGATGGCGACCTACAACTCCATATCAAAGTAGATGGACAGCCTAAAATCATCCCTTATGGATGGCAGATCAATGTTGATGGAAAAAGTCATCATAACGTTACTTTCGATAAAGTAGAAAATAATAAAACGTTCCTTACTGTTATTATTCGGGAAATGGAGACAATTCCAGAGGAAATGACGTTACTCCCTTATCGTGGTCTCTTACAAGAAAAGTTTAAATCACCAATTATTTTAGATTTAAAGGAAACAGCAGAAAAATAAATCATTCAGAAACCGTTTAAGTCGAAGTAGCCATCTATGCTATGCCTCTGCATAAAACGAAAGAGATATAACCTATACTATTTAACAATCGGGCGCGATTCTTCAATAAGAAGATCGCGTTTTTCCGTTGTAGTGCAATATTATGGAATAGCATTTTCTAGTGGTGGCGTCAGAAAAGCTTCAGATTTCTCCGATAAGAAATTTGCTATTCGTTTTTTTTATACAAATTTAACGTACATTTCCAGAGTCCCTAACTAACTCACCATGTGTTCTTTATTAAGCGAATAATCATTTTAGGTATAAACATTAAAATGTTCCAAGCCACTGCAAATAATATGGAACTGGTAAGCTCCCTTAACAACTCAATAAAAATTCCATCCTGTCTTTCTCTCTTATCTCTTTTATTTTTCATTTACTAACTCCAAGCAACTCTAGATTTATTTATTTAAATTATAATCCATTTTAATTTTTGAACAACCGATGAAAGAAATAAAGTCCTTAAAACGTAGTTTCATAACAATAATAAGGTGGACCCCCTTATTCCACAATCGGGCGCTTTTCTTGAATAAGAAAGGCGTTCTATTCAATTAAAGGACCAGGTTGATGAATAAGATGCCTCCTTAATTTATCTTTAAATTTACAGTAATTGGATGATTTGATATACAATAGATTTTAGAAAAGTGAAGAAAGGTGGAATATCTGATGCTTAGATTATATTTGGTTAGACATGGTCAAACGGAATGGAATATACAAAAAAGAATGCAGGGCTGGGAAGACTCAGCTTTAACTGAAAAAGGTGTAAATAACGCAATTGCATTGAGAAAAAAATTAGAAGGCGTAGAATTTGCTGCTGCTTACACAAGTACAAGTGAAAGAACAATCGAGACAGCAAGATTAATTATAGATAAAAGAAATTTAGCTATTAATACTAATGAAGATCTTAGGGAAATGAATTTAGGTGAATGGGAGGGGAAAACTCTTGATGAGATAAAGGATTTTTATCCTGAGCAATATAAATATTTTTGGGAAAACCCAGCACTTTATGAACCTATTGGTGGAGAGACCTTTGAGCAGCTTATAAACAGGGCTATCAAGGTATTAAACTACATAATTTCAAAACATATTAATGGAAATATTTTAGTTATTACTCATTCCGTCATTCTAAAATCGTTACTTATGCATGTAAAAGGAAAGACTGTTAAAGATTTATGGGCGCCACCATTTATACATGACACAAGTCTTTCAATATTAGAAATAGAAAATGGGGTGCATAGATTAATATCTGAAGGTGATATTACACACCTAGAAAGTGTCAATGTGGTTTAGCCTATTTCTTGTAGAATGTGGCCTTTAAAATATCGATTTGTTATTCAACAATCAGGCGCTTTAGTTGAATAATGATTAGATGGTCTTCTTTATTTACACATTGTAACGGTGATCAATTAGTTTCTTTGATAAGAAACGTTTAGCAAATTACTAAAAAATATAGAGGGAGTTTAGTGACAAGAAGCTAACTCTTATAGTTAAAACAATTATATTGGAGTGATCACATTGTTAAATTTTTTTGAATATAACTGGCAGGTAAGAGACGAATGGTTTGATTGGTGTTACCAGCTATCGATTGAGGAATTGAAAAAGGAAAGAACTGGTGGAGTAGGGAGTATATTATATACTCTTTTTCACATTATTGATGTTGAATACAGTTGGCTTCGTGGTATTCAAGGCAAAGAAGACATAGTAGTCGAATTTGCTGATTATGATACGCCTGAAAAGGTTAAAGCTCTTTCTGATAGATTGCGAAATGAAATAGCAGAATTTCTAAGTAAAGATATAGATGAATTTAAAAATAAAGTTGTATATGTACCTTGGGATGAAAATAAATATACCGTTGAGGAAATATTACACCATATAATTGCCCATGAAATTCACCACATTGGTCAACTCTCTATTTGGTCAAGAGAATTAGAACTCACCCCCGTACCTGCTAACTTTATTGGAAGAAGGTTTAATTCTATTCATTCTTATTAACTAAAGGAGTCTTTTGTTGAAAAACGATATTCCACAATCGGGCGCGTTTATGGAGTAACTCAGGTAGAAAGTGATCAAACTTTTTTATAAAAAACAAAATTAATAATGCTAAGGAAGAATCCATTTTGATCAATCTTTTTTCATAATGGATTCTTCTTTTTAATCGTAAAATAAGGATTTACGGAGAGTTTTTGCTCAAACTTAATTTCAAAGCTCACAAAGCATTTTTAAAACATGGTTAGCACAAATATTTTAAAAAGTGCTGGATTAGAATCAGGCGTCATAGATTATCTAAGTGGGATAAGTAGCTTTTATAGTGGTTGTGATCTTCATTAATATTAAATGGGGAAAATCTATCTTCTAACGATTATGAGAGTGAAGTTGTAATCATTAGAAGATAGAGCTGTATATAAAATTCGGGTTCTTTAGTGCAAATTTTATCTCGGGGCCAAACTCGGAGTCAAAAAAAATTTGATGCTTTTTAAACCCCTGAAAGCGTTGATATATATGAGTTTCTTAAATTTAGGAGATACTACCCACCGTCTCCATACATGAATCAAGAGTCACACACGTTAATGTAAAAACGTGTGTGACTCTTTTTTAAAATTATATTAATTTTGTCGCAGAATAACCTGATACCTCGTCTGCGCGCCGTTTTCCCTACGGCTATGAGTGCCTATTGCACCGGGTGCACAAACGAATGAAAGAACCGCCTAATCAAATTTGATATGGGCGGTTCATTTTGTTTAGAAAACCTATCGATTATTTGTACCGAAAAAATTAGCACCATAACATCTATTTAAACCTTGATAGATAATCATGGGTATCTAAAATCTGTGCATTTTCATTATAGTAATAGTTGTTCAAAATGCTTTTGAGGCGATGATTCGTATAAGCTAGGGAGAAATTTCGTTCCTTTTGTGATGCAGCCCATTCCATAAAGTCTTTATCTTCAGCGGAGTTAGGATCATTGATCATTGCTAAATATTCGTTGAAACCGTGTAAGCCGCCAACATCCTCAGGTGGGCGTTCGCCTTTGCCTTCTATCAATTTTGCATGCTGTGACGTTGCAGTTATTGATTTTTCCAGTGTAATAATGTGCTCCCAGGAGTCGCCGAAATCATATTCGTAAATGACTTCTGGATGCTGTGAGAAGATTTCCGCCAACGAAACGAATCGTTCTTGTACAATTTCGTCCGCAGAGGAATCGGCAAATTCAAGTGTATCAGGGTCATCATCCATGACGATTTTAAGATTTCTGTTATCTTTTCGTGCGACGGAAAATTCATGTAAGTGATAGTTTTGCCAGTCGAAAACGATTTGAATAAGGTTGTGAAGGCTTCTGAATGAATAATTAGCTGGGATGAGCACGCGTCGCCAAATTTCATGGCCATCTAAGTCAAGCTGAATGTTCAGTTGATAAAGCTCGACATCCATTATTTGCGTAACGTCCTTAGCATCAGTTATTTTTGCTAAACTCTCGAGCATTTTTTCTTTCGGATAATAGCCTTTATTTTGAGCATCGGATTGAATCATTTTACTAACAAGCGGGCTAATAAAGCGCTGAATTGTCACGTCCTTATCGAGATATTCTGCCCAAACTTCAACCTCATTTACGGTTCTGTTCAATTTAGCCACCATGCTTCGATTGACGGTTTTTGAAAAACTTAGGTCCTTGGATAAAGCAAAGTACTTTTCGATAACCGATTCGCTAACACCTTCCATTCGAAGAGCAACTCGAATACCTTCGTAAATTAAGCTATGAAGATTGGCAAGATCTTTCTTTAAAAGCCGATTGATCACGACGGGAAATCTTGTTTCATTATTCATCAAAACTAAAACTTTTCTTCTATAAATTGTGACGATGTTGGCATGCCAGCCGAAAAAACTTTCAGGGTACTGGTCAAAGCCATCTGGTGATACTAATTGTGAAGTGTCAACGTTTAGCGTATCTAGTACTTTCTTTGTACATTGAATAATCATAGGTTTCTCCTTCCAATCAAAGCGATTGATGGTTATATGTAATGCTTTAAGTATAGATTAAAAAGTTAAGTAGCTCCAATTTTGGTGCTAAGGATTTTACAAAATAAAAATAGATACCGCATATGGGGGCGATTTCCATTTTAAAAATCCTCAAGTATAAATACCTACTTTTCAGATTCACGTTGTTGTTCAGTCCATTTCTTTATTGCGAGTACTTTGCGTTCTATCATGTGATGTTTATTTTGTTCAGCTCTTTTTAAAAATTTTAGTGCATCGTTACCTTTAATTACCTGACGTTTACGCATTTCTACTGACATCATAAATCTTCCTTTATAAGTTAAATATATGTATTTTATATAAATCGCAAATAGTATAATTAAACTACTTTTTACAAAGGGGTGTATCGCATGAAAAATCATTCACGCCTAGAACGACAAAAACAAATTCAATTTGCGGTAGGTATGGCGGCGCTCGATGGTGGAAAGCCTTCTACATTTACGCAAAATTTATTACATCAATATGAAAACGGCCAAATTACTTCTAGTCAGCTCAAACAAGCCATACTTCAAAAATACGCAAAGGCATCAAATTAAATACTAGTGTGAGTGCGCCTAGCACAAAATAAAATAGCTTGACGTGAACTAACGTGAGCTTGACGTGAAGCAACCGGAGCTTGTCACGAACAACTATTAAAAGAAGCATATGTAGCAGCAGTTACAGAAGTAATGAGCATAATAACTTGACGTGAACCAATGCAAGCTTGACGCGAAGGAGCTGGAGCTTGTCACGGACTACCATTTGAAAAAAGCACAAGTAGCAGTGATTACATAAATTAATGAGCATAATAACTAGATGTGAATCAATGCAAGCTTTCCTACTAAAATGAAGCTGCTTTCTTAAAAAAATTATTAATAAAGATAACTGACGAATGAACCGCCTAATCAAATTTGAGATGGGCGGTTTATTTTGTTTAGATAGCCTATCGATTATTTGTACCAATAAAAAATAATCGATAGGCATTGGAGGAGGGCTATGATAGATAAAAGATTATTCGAAAGTTTAATGAAAAGCTTATATGAAGCAATAGAACTTGCGGAATCAAAGTGCGTTATTCGTACACTTCAGCCGAACGAAAAGCTGCCAATGGATTTGCTACTATTAGCGGATCCATCTGAAACGAGCATCGAGAAGTATATTCATAAAAGTAAAGTGTTTGTTGCAGTAGAGGATGCGTTAGTAGTTGGGGTCTATGTACTGATGCAAACGGCACCTGGCAAAGTAGAAATTATGAATGTAGCAGTTGCGGAAACGCACCAAGGGGAAGGAATTGGGAAAGCATTAGTACAACATACGATAAAAAGTGCAAGGTTGATAGGTATGGAATCGATTGAAATTGGAACGGGGAACTCGAGTATTCAGCAGCTTGCTCTTTATCAAAAATGCGGCTTTCGATTAAAAGAAATCATTCATGACTATTTTGTCGACAATTATGATGAACCGATTTTTGAAAATGGCATACAGTGTCGGGATATGGTGCGGTTAGAGTTTAATTATCAGTAATTATAAACAGAGATTATAAATTGAAAAGTTTTTTATTCTATTAAACTTATAAATCATAAGAAAGTTTTATAAAATAGTGTAAAAATATGAATTTTACAGGATAATTAAGTAAATTCTATTAAATTAATTATCGGAGGCGTTAATGTGCACCAAATTCGAATTCAAAGTATAAAAAATCCTACTATTTATCGTATTGTTCAAGTATCTGAAAGTATGAGCCTTTTTGATTTGGATACAGTTATATCAACGGCATTCTCGATAGAAGATGAAAGCGATGTGTTTTTTGAATTTTTTCAAGTAAAGGGAAAAAAATCGCATCAAGTGATTCCACTCTATAGTGAGAGTTATGATGAATTTGAAAGCTTGGAAGAAACGGTTGGAGAATGGTTTGTAAAGATTGATGATGGAATGAATTATATGACTGAAACCGGAATAAAACTAAAGCTTACGTTAGAAAAAGTAATTGAAATTGAAGACGTAGAAGCTTGTATCATAGATGGACAAGGGGATATATTTTCAAACCGAAAAAATATTGATATTGATGCGTTAAATAAAGTACTGCAACTGGAAATGGAGTTAGATAGAAGTTTATTTTCTGAAATTGAGAAAGGTTTAATGGACAATTTATTTCCGGATTACTTAACATTATTCGAGGTAGCAGAAGAGTTTAAAAAACTGAAGCCTTGGCAGTATTTTAATAATGAAGATATTATTGCGGTTCAGTTAAATGATATGAAGTACTTTATTTCTGTTATGGGAGCTGGTGGCCAGGAATATGGATTAATGATGTATGATGAAGCCTTTGGTTATCAATCCTTAGAGAAAATTATTTCCGGTGAAGCTTTATCGGATGATTTTTCAATTGATATGAGTGCATTAACGGTGAATTATGTTGACCGAGATGAACTTGATAAAGAAGATTATGAACTAATTAAAGAACATGGCTTATCGTTCCGCGGGAAGAAAAACTGGATTGCTTTTAAAACATTTGAACCTGGATTTGTTCCGATGCAGCCGGATTATGATGAAGTAGAAACGATGATTGAGTTAATAGAACTGATGATTCAAGTAACCAAGATGCGGATGAGCGGCTGGGAATATCCGATGGTGCCAATGTATGGCTATCCTCTATTTGAAGTGCAAAATGATGGCGAAGTGGATTTGTTAGGCATCATTGAAATGGAACGAATTGAAGATTGGGTGCTCGAGATTGATGTAAATGATTTAGAAGTTGCAAAAATAAAAAAGAAGCAAAAGAGTCCACTAGAAATAGAATTTGATTATTTTTATATGCCTTACGCAGTAGACGGGGAGGATGAACGTCCACTGTATCCTCTTATAAATATAATAGTTAATCATACTACTGGAGAAGTTATTCACCATGAAATTGTTCCATTTCCGAAACATTCGTTTGTTCAGCAATTGTTGTTTTGGAATATGTTAAAGGATTTAGCGGTTCTTCCTAGTAAAATATTCGTATCAGCAGAAGTATGTCGTATTTTAATGCCGGTTGCAAAGCTTGTTGGAATCGAATTGGTAGTAAGTGAGTTACCAAACGTTGATGAATTTAAAGTAATGTTGAAGTTTAATCCACCATTTTAATTTAAAAAGTGCCAGGTACTCAGATAATTATTTTTAATTAAACTATGCTAGTAAGAAATGAAGGTAGAGAAGCCACACGGACTTCCCTATCTTCATTTTATTTCCGGTGTTTTTCTTTGTAGCAATGTGCACAGCCATCATATTCTTGTGGATAAATTACAGTGTAGTCGACAGCCGTATCAAGTCTATTTTTACTACTGATTTCAGAAATTCTAAACGCTGAAACTGTATAGGCAGTGCGATGAACTTCTTTATCTTGACTATTATAACTAGTGTGAATGCCTGATACTTATGTTATGTGTAGTATAATCGATACTAAGAAATTCCTTTAAATTTATAATCTTGAACTAAGAAGAGTGGTGCATGCATGGTGGAAAAAGAAAAAGTTTTGCACGAAACAGCGCTTAAAATTATGCGTAGTTTTCATAAGCTTGTCATGGAAAAGGACTTCACGAAGCTTACGGTTGCTGAAATTTGCGAGACCGCACAAGTTTCAAGAAAGACGTTTTATAAATATTTTCAAGATAAAAACGATATCGTCGAGCAAATATTAATTAAAGACATTATCGCACCGATGGAAAAGTTACGAGAACTCTATATAAATATGGACTTACCATCTGGAATGATTCTGGAATGGCAATATCAGCAATTTTACAAGGAACGTAAATTTTATGAGCGAATTAGTGCGTTTACAGGACAAAATTCTTTTTATGAATTTGTATTAAAGCATTCGAGTGAAATGATTTCGAATAAGTTGAAGCCGTTAAAGCTGTCTGATTTAGAGCATGAATATATGACTTATTTTTATGCATCATCACATACAATGCTACTCGTAAAATGGATGAAAGATGGTATGCTGATTCCACCAAAGTTGATGGCATCTTACTATGAGCGATGGACACTTCCTATTTTTCAAAATTATGATGAGCAAGGTAGGTAACAAATGGTTTAAATTGTTTCCTTTAGCGTAACACTTAGTGTAAAGTCGGAATCGTTTATCATATGAAGCACATCTTATACTAAGTTTAATGACAAATTGAAGGAGTGTTTGATATGCAATTAAAAGATAAACGCATTATCGTGACTGGTGGCGCAAGTGGGATCGCTGCAGGTACAGTACGTGCTTATGTACGTGAAGGTGCAACAGTAGCAGTTCTAGATATTAATGAAGAAATGGGTCAACAAACAGTAAATGATGTAAATGCAGAAGCTGGTGTAGCGGGGAAAGCGACATTTTATCGTTGTAATATCGCAAATCAAGAAGAAGTATTCTCTGTATTTGAACAAGCTGCAAAAGATATGGGCGGTTTAGACGTTTTAGCACATATTGCAGGTGTTGAAAAATTAAAACCTGCTGAAGAATATACGCCAGAGGATTTAGCGTTCCAATTAGGCATAAATATTAACGGTACAATTTATACAAACCAAGCAGCGTGCAATATTTTCAAGGGGCAAGAGGGAGAAGGCAATATCATCAACTTCTCTTCTGATACAGCTTCAACAGGTATGCCAGGTGGCGCGTTATATTCTGCTTCAAAAGGTGCTGTTTATTCTTGGACACGCACAATTGCATACGAATGGGCATTGAAATATGATATTCGTGCAAACTGTGTGAACCCAACAATGAAAACACCAATGTACGAGCACTATTTAAATAACTTAACAGATGAGGCACGTACGAAGTTTTTAGAAGCTGAACGTCTGAAAGTACCATTCCGTGGTGAAATGGGCGATGTAGATCGCGACATGGCACCAGTAATGGTATTTTTAGCATCAGATGCATCAGGCTTCATTAACGGTCAAATTATTCCGGTAAACGGTGGCCGTAATATGTTACGTGGATAATTTCCCGCAGATTATAACCGTTCTGCATCATAAAATATTATGTTACAGTTCGATATAGCCCTCTAAAATATAATTGAGAGGAATGAAAAGGATCACTTTTATGAGTGGTCCTTTTTGGCATGATGCTAGTTCTGGACCAGTTGTAACGATAAATTTTGCCATATGTATCTCACCTCCTCAAAGATATTATTCAACCATCAATCACCAAAAAACAAACCCTTTAAATAACCCAAAATTTTACAATGTATTCAAAAACCTTAATAATAGATTTAATAACAATAAAATTAACTTGTCCGCCATGTGTCCTGTTCAAGAAATAATAAAATAAATATAGTTGAAGTAGGGGGTGTTCCGATATGGAGAAATTCATAAGTGATATGTTAAAACAAAGAAGACTTGAGGCGAATTTATCGCAGGAGCAGTTAGCAGCTCGATTGGTAGGGAAAGTTGATGCACGAGTTATTAGAAGAATTGAGAATAATGAAGTGAAAAATAGCACTTATCTAAAGCAAATATGCGAAGTGCTAAATATAAGTTTCACGGAAGCCAATCCTGATGAAATTTTAAGTGAGCATCGCAGTATTAATAAACCTAATGTGAATACAGGGAGAGACTTGGCTCATCTTTTAATTCATTGTAATCATCTCGAGTATAATCCTAATCCAGCTGATCAATTGTCTGAACGTGAGGCCTGGATAATTGAAGAGTTTGTGCAAATGATTATGGAAATGATGGAAGTATTCAATTTTGTAGAACAAGGTGAACGTCAGTTTTTAATCGATAAGTTTGATGAGGAAATCAAATCATTGAATAAAGTAGGTTTTTACATTTACGGGAGCTGTAATGATACATTAGTTAACCCATTTAAATATACAGAATTAGTATTCGTGAAAATTTAGTGGAGGTGCTTAAATGAAATCGAATGAACAGTTTAGCTTATTTGCAATAGAAGAAGTAAAACCGAATCGTTTCTTGTATGTTGTAAAGGATAACGAAGTGAAAGATATGGAGTTAGATGAATTATTTGATGCTTCAAAATTTACGAGAATTCGTGCTGTTTCATTTGTGGCATCTCCAAAATTCTTCTTTAAGATGACGAAGGATTTTGAAGAAATTCAACTAATACTTGGGATTGAGGATGGTCATGTAGCTGGGGCATTCATTACAGGGCTTCAAGCTTTACTCGCGATTGATGAACGGATTAATTTGTTTCAAAGCCTACCGGAAGAAGTGCAGGAGCGTATCCGGGCTGAACGGTATCAAGTGCGCTATTCAAAGAAGAACGATCCGATTCACTCCAAAATTTATTTGTTAGATGGCAAGGAAGATAAACGTGTCATGCTAGGTTCAGCGAATTTTACGGAACAAGCGTTTAACCAACGTAAACAATATGAAGAATTGTTAGTTTTTGATAACTCGCCTCTGTTTGAGCTATATGATCAGCGTTTTAATGAAATTTACGAGGAAACGGTTGATTTTGTACCTGAGAAATACAAACATAACTTTATTGGTGAGCCGATAAATGTAGCAGATCCAGATCAATTGTTTGAAGCGTTATTAGAAGAAGTAACGAGCGGTAAAGTATTTACGGAATTTACAGAAGTGCAAATTGAAGAATTGACGGAAGCATCATTGCATGCCAATTCAAATACGGAACAAATAGAAAGTGTGAGGCAACTCATTGAGGTCATTACGAAAAAAGACCGCAAAACAGGTAATCATATTATTTTACCGCCAGCCCAATTGGATAAGAAAAATATTACGATAAAAAGTAAGCTTTCGAGACTCAATAAGCGAACGGAAGAAGTGGATACACGAGGTTTCATTGAGTACAACGACAGCAATCATCTGCTTTATAAAAAGGCTGATGAGGAAAATATGTTTTTATTTTCTAAGCGAGCAACGAAAGAGGACCTGAATAAGCAACTAAAACTAATTCATGCATTTATTGATGCCTATAAAACATATACAGTGCAAAGTTCAACAGATACGCAAACCCGTATTTTTGAAGCGATTTTGTACGCGTTCATGTCCGCACATATTTGGAAAATCCGTGATCATTATGTTTTAGAAGAAGGACGAGAGAGTGTCCGCCGTAATATTCCATTATTTTTAGTATTAGCGGGTCGAACAAGTTCGGGTAAAACGTCTGCACTGGAATTCATTAATTTGCTAATTGGTAATACACAATCTTATTTATCATACGAACAGATTAACAAGAAAAATATGATTGTTGATTTGTTTTATACTTCCAATGTAAATCCGATTCTTGTAGACGAAGTAGATTCAAAGTTTTTTACAAGTACAGCAGCGGATAAAGGCGAACGTTTAATTAAGGATGTGACGAACAATTTAGACAGCAAACATCCTGTATTCATTTGTACGACGAATACGACAAACTTTGATGCGACTGCCCAAGTGATTTCGCGTATATACTATCTTCAAATTGATAATACATTTGATAAACAGAAACAAGCCGAATCAAGCAAGTTTTTAGGGAATATTATGAGTGAAGTAAATTCTACGCTATATCAGGATTTTACAGGCCGATTAGCGGACCGGATTAAGCATCATGACGTGTTTTATACAGCTGAAGACTACTTATTTATCGCACGTGAAATATTTAAGGAATATCATGTGGAATGCGAGTTGGAATTACCGAAATGGTTCTCGACTCAAAAATTTGATGATTATAATGAACGTGGAAAGAAGATTTGGCGTGAACTATTTATAAGTAACAAAGAGGCTTTTGATGTCCGAAATGATAATACTGTGTATGTCCGTAGCGAAGTGTTGGGAAAACGTACGAAGCGAGAGCGTGAGGAAATTATCAACTACTTACCGCCAGAGAGTATTCTAGAAGATAATACGGTGTTGATTTTGAACAAAGAGATTTTTATGAACTTTATTAACGAAATAAGTACTAAAGCGTTTTGGCGCAAGTGGTTTAGTTATTCGTAATATTAATCTAAAGAGGGACATGCTATGTCATGCACCTCAACTTTATTTTCGTCCATTCTTAATAAAAAATGCAGTAGCAGCTGAAATAATTGTAAGTGCGGGACCGCTTCCTTTTTTTAGTCCATCCCCTATACAATCACTACAAAAAATACCAAATTTTATTAAATTAGAACATTCTTTGTTTTTACATTTAGTAAAAGTGCTATCACATTCTGCGCAAGTGAGCCTGTTCTTTTCAGTGGGCACAAATAACGTGACTTTTTTACAATGTATACATTTAAATTCCGTCATGTGTTATTCCTCCAATAATTTATTGGGATTAACTGTATATTCTATGCTCGTATTACTAATCTGATTTTGTAATTTTAGTTGAGTTTGATGAAATTTATCAAATTGTGTTTCTAAATTATTTAAGTTATCAAGAAACGCTATAGGTAATTTCTTATTACTTGAATCAATTTCATAAATCATCTTTTCCAAGAGCTTAGAGTGCTCCTATATTAAAACTTGCATTTTTAAAAAATTATGCAGCTTCTGATAGTGCCTGTAATTGCGCATTGATACGATCGACTGCTAATTTGCAGGCATTATAAATAAACGTTACGAGGTTGAAATGCAGTTTCGCTTTTCTACCTGTTCTGTGACGGATATTGTTTAACTGAAAGAATTGCTTTAAGTAGGCATTCACTCGTTCAACGGCTGTCCGTTCTTTGTAAAGTTTTTTCCATAGTTCAGAGCCACGTGCTGGATACGTGTACTTGCGAATATCCGTTTCGCACTTGATTTTGAATACCTTTTGACAGAGCGAATCTTCGCGTAATGGACATGTTTCACATTCTTTAGGTCGTGTGAATTTAAGGGTACGATATTTTTCATCAAAGCTGTCGTAACAGTAACTATGTTCACGCACACATGTTGGTCGAAAATGTTGATCCAAACCAATTATTTCACCTTCTCGCCGGACATTATAAGGAATGACGGCACGCATTGTTTGGCTAAGTGCTTGGCGATAAATCGGCTCATAATCATACCCTGCATCAAATATGGCCGTTGTAAAATGGTTCGGTACTAATTCCGCTACCTTTTTCAGTAGTGGAATCGCAGCTTTACTATCACTTAAGTTGCCCGAAGACATGAGACGAGCAACGATATATTGGCTTTTTGTGGACACAGCTAAATGCCCTTTAAAGCCATACCAGAACGTGTTTTTACCTTCGCTATTTTTCTTGATTCCCCAATTCGGCTCGATTGGGATATCCCGCCAGAGTATGTTAGCTGGAATCGTTAACTGCGCCTCTAGTTTCTTTTCATAAGTTGTTAGATTCGCTTCGATTTCTGCTTGTTCAGTGAGCCAGGCAGCGTGTTCTTCCTTTGATTTACGCCCACGTTTTTTCGGTGGTGCAGCTTCTTTTTTCTCAGAAGGCTTTGACGCATCACGAGCCTCAAAATGTGTGGCGTCAAAACCAAGATGTTCATCACAAAGAAACCCTTCAATAAAGGCGGTTTGAATGAGTTCATCTTGCATCGTATCCATTACATCTGACTCACTAATCACGCGAATCATCCGTGAATAAGACGCTTCAGATGGCACTGAATCCGAAACGAGAAAACCGCAATCCAAACGAAATAAAGGAGCGTTGACTAAACGTTTGACTAAATCTTTTACTGTAGGAATGCGTTCGACGATCCGAATAATCAGTGATTGAATCATCGCACCATAGTTACATTCACGTGGAGCGCCACGCAATGTCTTTTTAGAAAAAAGCTGAAAAATTGGCTGTACATCGAATGTTGAGAAAATGGCATCAAAACGACGTGAACTTTCCAAATCCAATAATTCTTGGATGTCAAAAAGGCTAATTTGTTTTACAATAGTCATAGGGCATTCACCTCTTGGTTAATTTGGTTTCGTCGCTTAAATTATACCAAAATGGGGAGGTGCCCCTTTTTTATTGTTTGAAACCCCTTGATACCGAAGGGATTGGAATTATGAAATTAACTCACTTAAAATTGAGTTAATATTTGATATTTCAATTTGATCAAGGTTAAGTATATTAAAAAGATATCTTAATTTATTTGAAATCTTTAAATTATATTCTTTTAGTTTTGATTGAGCTAAATCATAGTACTTATCGGCAGCCCATTTGCAGGTTGGAGATTCAATTAAAATAAAAAACGTGCCCCGCTTGTTGGACATATCCGACAACCGGGGCGCAGTTCAGCTTATAACTGTCTTTTTATGCGTGTTGAACTGCAGCTTACGATTCGGCAATCATTAGCTGGACATCGTTTTGTTTAAAGAAATCCACGTATTTGGAAGGCAGGCTTCTGTCGGTTATAAATGTATTGATTTCTTGGATTTGAGCAAATGCAGCTATTGAACTTTTATCGATTTTTGAATAATCCAGTAGCATTGTAACTTCTTTGGAGGCTTGAACCATTAGTTTTTTCAGTTCTACTTCGTATACATTGAAGTCTGTAAATCCTGATTCTATAGAAAAACCATTTGCTGAGACGAATAGATGATCTACATGAATTGTGTTTAATATCTCCTTACATAACGTCCCCTCGATTGAATAGGATCCTTGTTTGACAATCCCACCCAATATGATAACGGTAATATTCGGTAAATCCGTTAACTCAATTGCCACTTTCAATCCGCTTGTGACAACGGTTAAGCGAAGGTTTGTTTCCTTTAGGAGAATGGCCAATTCCAGCGCAGTGGAGCTGGCATCCAGCATGATGCATTGGTTATTTTTTATTTTTTTGAAAGCGGCACGTGCAATTTTCACTTTTTCACTCTTATTTTTTGATTGGCGGGCAGAAAAACTTGTATCCGGTATATTGTGGTCAACCGCCATGGCACCCCCGTGAGTACGCATTAATAATTTTTTCTCTTCCAATTTCCTTAAATCGCTTCTTAATGTGGCTTCTGATACATTGAGAAGGGCGGTCAGTTCTTTAATTGTAATACTATTTTGTTCGTCTAATTTTTCTAAAATAATTTGTTGCCTTTCGTACCCAAAAGCTTTTTTCATAGTATTCACCATTCTTATATTTTAGTTAGTGTTGCCATTATATCACAGTTGTTTGTACTTAGAAATGAAACGCAAAAAAAATGCACATAAAAAGTTACAAAAAAACAATAAAATAAAACAAAACGAAAACAAACGAAAAAAAGTGATTGCAAAATGTAAGCGCTTTTGTTAAGTTAAATTGTATATAAGGGAAAATTTACTAAACGTAAAGGGGATGAATTAATGAAATCGGTTGTAGAAATTCCAGAAAAAATGAAAGCGGTTGTTGCTTACGCTCCAGGAGATTATCGTTTGGAGGAAGTAGATGTACCTAAATTAGAAGATGGCGAAATACTGGTAAAAGTAGAGGCATGTGGAATCTGTGCAGGTGATGTAAAAGCGTTTGAAGGTGCACCGAGCTTTTGGGGAGACGCGGATCAGCCGGCTTACATTAAAGCCCCTATGATACCCGGACATGAATTTATTGGACGTATTGTCGCACTTGGCAACAATGTGAAGGGTGACTTTAAAGTTGGGGACCGGGTAATCTCGGAACAGATTGTCCCTTGTGAGAAATGCAGATTTTGTAAAAAAGGTCAGTATTGGATGTGTCAAAAGCATGATCTATACGGCTTCCAATCTAATGTAAATGGCGGCATGGCACAATATATGAAATTTACAAAAGAAGGGATCAACTACCATGTTCCTGAGGAGCTGCCGATAGAGAAAGCTATTTTAATCGAACCGTATGCATGTTCCTATCATGCGGTGCAACGGGCAAAGATAGAGTTAGAGGATATTGTTGTTTTAGCAGGAGCAGGTACATTAGGTTTAGGAATGATCGGTGCCATTAAAAAATCAGGTCCGGCAAAGCTTATCGTTCTTGATTTATTTGATGACCGCCTGGAGCTGGCTAAAAAGTTTGGTGCAGACATGGTGTTGAATCCTAGTAAAGATGATGTCTATCAAATTATTTCGGATTTAACAGAGGGCTATGGCTGTGATGTCTATATAGAAGCAACAGGAGCGCAGAAGTCTGTTGAGCAAGGTTTGAAATTGATCAGAAAACTTGGTCGCTTCGTGGAGTTTAGCGTATTCAAAGATCCTGTAACGGTAGATTGGTCCATCATTTCCGACCGAAAAGAGCTGGACATTTACGGATCGCATTTAGGGCCGTATTGCTATGAACCGGTTATTAAAGGAATTTTAAATGGGGATTTACCGACAGAAGGTGTTGTCACACATACCTTACCATTAGAAAAGTTTTCAGAAGGTTTTGAATTAGTAAGCTCTGGCCAAAAGTCATTGAAAGTTGTATTAGATCCATTTGCATAGAATTTATTCTGAACTAAAGTCAAAGGGGACTGGTTATGGAAAATAATTTACAGCTGAAATCCATCGGGAAAATCGGAATGGATAAAAAAATGTTAGTCGGTTATATTGGGGTACTCTTCTTTATGATTGGTGATGGTTTGGAACAGGGTTGGCTTTCTCCATACTTGACCGAGCAAGGGTTGACTGTACAAAATGTTGCAACCTTACTGAGTATATATGGTTTGGCGGTTGCATTTGCTTCATGGCTATCAGGGGTGTTGGCAGAAATTTATGGACCGCGGAAAATGATGATCTGCGGATTATCACTATTCGTTGCAGGAACGCTCACTTTTTTGATTATCGGAATTCCAACAGGCAATTTAGCGGTTATGATACCTACATATGCTTTACGTGGACTTGGTTATCCGTTATTTGCTTATTCGTTTCTAGTATGGATTACGTATTATGCACCTAAAGAAAGATTAGGGACAGCTGTAGGTTGGTTCTGGGTAGCATTTGCTGGTGGACTGAATATGGTTGGTGCTTATTATTCAAGCTTTGCTTTACCGATTTTAGGAGAAATGTTGACACTTTGGAGTGCGTTAGTGTTTACGACAATCGGCGCTTTATTCGGGATTTTGCTTTGTAAGCCGGTAATTGCTAATGATAATTCAGCTGATAAAAAATCGCTGAAACAAATTTTAAAAGGAATTACGATTGCTTTTGAACGTCCAAAAGTCGGACTGGGCGGTATTGTCCGGATGATTAATACTTCCGGTGCCTATGGATTAGTCGTTTTTTTACCGGCGTATATGATGAGTGCCGGATTTACGATGGCACAGTGGCTTCAAATCTACGGTGCACTGTGGGCCAGTAATGTAGTGTTCAATTTGATTTGGGGTGCGGTGGCAGACCGGATCGGTTGGAGAGAAACAATCATGTGGATTGGCGGAATCGGCTGTGCGGTCTTTATGGCTTCTCTTTATTATGTGCCGCATTTCTTTGGTGCCAATTACTTAATAATGAACTTGGTGGCAATCGGTTTTGGGGCATGCTTGGCGGCATATGTACCGTTATCTGCCTTAATCCCATCTTTAGCTCCAGAAAACCGTGGGGCGGCCATGTCTATTTTGAATTTAGGTGCAGGCTTAAGCTCCTTCGCGGGTCCGGCAATTGCTGGAGCATTAATCGGAGGCATCGGGGTAGTCGGCGTTATTTGGACATATGTGTGCATGCATTTAATCAGTACCGTATTGATGATTTTTGTGAAGCTTCCTGAAAAAAATGCGCAGGAAAGCGATCAATTGGACTTAGCGCCAGAAGTATAACAAGGAAAAATAGAACTTAAGTTATTCAATGAAAGGGTTGTGTATAATGAAGATTGGATTAGGGTCAGACCATAATGCTCATAGTCTGAAGATTCAGTTATGTAAACATATAGAAGAATTAGGTCATGAAGTGGTAGATTACGGATCAAATGATAGCTGTACAGCGGTTGATTATCCGGGGGTAGCCTTCAGAGTGGCAACAGCCATCAACGACAAAGAATTGGATCGAGGGATATTACTTTGTGGAACCGGTCTCGGAATGGCAATTGCAGCATGTAAAGTGCCGGGCATTCGTGCAGCGACAACTCATGACGTATATTCGGCTGAACGTGCATGTAAAAGCAACAATGCACAAATTATTACATTAGGTGAAAAAGTTATCGGAGTGGAGCTGGCAAAGAAAGTTGTAGAAGTATATATTGAATCAACTTTCCCAGGGGGAGATTCGGCCCGAAAAGTCCAGCAGATTGTCAACCAAGAACAGGCGTTTTATGCAAAGGGGTAGGAGTTAAATGAAAAAAATTATAAACGATCCGAATAATGTTGTCGATGAGATGATCGAAGGATATGTAAAATCTTATCCGCAACATGTTCAATTATTGGAAGAAAATAACCGGGCGATTGTTGCTGTTAAAAAAGAAGAAAAAGATAAAGTAGGAATCTTGATCGGAGGCGGATCAGGCCATGAACCCGCATTTATGGGGTATGTCGGCTATGGAATGGCGGACGGTGTAGCGGTAGGAAATATTTTTGCTTCACCATCCCCAGATCCGATTATTGAGGTTTCGAAAAAAATCGATACTGGTCAAGGTGTTGTCTACATTTACGGGAACTATGCCGGGGATTTGATGAATTTTGGCATGGCAGCAGAAATTGTAGAACTGGAAGAGGATATAAAAGTACAAAGCATTATCGTAAAAGATGATGTAGCCTCCGCACCAAAAGAGGAAGCTCATAAAAGACGCGGAATTGCCGGCGAGTTTTTTGTAACGAAGGTGGCTGGTGCGTCTTCTGAAAAAGGCTACGCTTTCGATGATGTTGTGCGAGTAACAGAAGAAATGAACAACAATATACGTACAATGGGTGTAGGCCTTACACCGTGCGCATTGCCGCAAACAGGTATGCCAAGCTTTGAACTGGCGGCTGACGAAATGGAAATTGGTCTGGGTCATCATGGCGAGCCAGGAGTGGAAAAGGGGAAGCTCCAAACAGCAGATCAGATTGTAAGCAGATTAGTTAATGACATTTTAGAGGATATGCCTCTTGATAAAGGGGAGAATGTTGCCGTTTTAGTGAATGGATTAGGTTCTACTACGAATATGGAACTGTACATTATGTTTAGAAAAGTAGAAGAGATCCTCACAGGAAAAGGCATTACAATCCACCGTTCTTATGTAGGTGATTACAGTACATCTTTAGAAATGGGTGGAGCTTCTATTACAATAGCGAAACTGACGGATGAGTTAGCGCAGTTAATTGATTTCACAGCCGATTGTCCAATGTTTACTCAAATTTAAGGGGGCAAAATGATGGGATTTTCAGTACAGCAATTTAAAACTTTTTTATTGAATGTAGCTTCTATGGTTGAAGAAAAAAAGGAATATTTATGTGAATTGGATCGTAAAATTGGCGATGGCGATCATGGCGTTACGATGTCAATCGGGTGGCAAGCCATTAAAAAAGAATTGGAAAGTACATTAGCTGATGAAGAGGATTGTGCAGTGATCAGTTCCAAAATCGGACGCACATTTTTAAGTGCTGTCGGCTCATCAGTCGGCCCGCTATATGCGACAGGATTTATGCGAGGGGCAAAAGTGCTGAAAGAGAGCGATATTTCTCAAGACGATACATGGTGCAACTATTGGATTGCCTTTATCGATGGTGTTCATGAGCGCGGTTCAGCTGAAATTGGCGATAAAACGATGATGGACGCACTTCTGCCAGCAAAGGCGCAGTTAGTTTCAGAAGAAAATAAAGGCTTAAGCATGGTCGAAGTGTTCGAGTTAGCGGTTGAAAGTGCATTGGATGGTGCGGCAAAAACGAAAGACATGCTTTCAAAAAGAGGGCGTTCAAGTCGTTTAGGAGAGCGATCTATCGGTAATCAAGACCCGGGCGCTACATCTGTCGCTTACGTACTCGAGGAATATTTGAAGTCTTTAAAAACTGCAGTGCAAGTATAATAGTGGATTTTACTCGCTATTCACAAGCGGAATTCGCAGGAGTTATCTCTCTTAGGAGGTTTACATGTCGAATAAAATAAAGAATTTTGAAGAACAGTTTATTAAAGTAACAGAGGCAGCAGCACTTGAAACATTGCCATGGATCGGACGAGGGAATAAAATTGCTGCAGACAATGCAGGGACGAGCGCAATGCGCAGAACGTTAAACCGCCTTCCGATTGAAACAACGGTTGTGATTGGCGAGGGGGAAATGGACGAAGCCCCGATGCTCTACATTGGTGAAAAGTTAGGGAAGGATAGTCTTCTCCAGCTGGATTTGGCCGTTGATCCAATTGAAGGGACAACCTTAGTCGCAAAAGGTATGAATGATGCGATGGCGGTATTGGCAGTCGCGCCGAAAGATACGCTTTTACGCGCTCCGGATATATATATGAAAAAAATCGCATGCGGTAAAGGTGCAAAGGGTGCCATTAATCTGGCGGATTCGTTAACGGTAAATATGCATCGTGTAGCTAAAGCACTTAATAAGAACATTAAGGATTTAACGGTGATGATTCAGGACCGTCCGCGTCATGAAGAGTGGGTTCAGGAAGTACTGCTTGAAGGTGCAAGGGTGAAGCTATTCCACGAAGTTGATATTACGGGAGTTCTGGCTACTTCGCTGGAGCATTGTGAAGTCGATTTATTCATCGGGGTAGGCGGTGCTCCTGAGGGAGTGATTGCAGCAGTTGCCCAAAAAAACTTAGGTGGAGACTTCCAGGGGATGCTTGTACCGGACGAAGCTCAATATGATCGATGCGTCAGTATGGGAATAGAAGACCCGCATCAAATATGGACAATCGATGAACTGGTAAAATCGGATGAATCATTGTTTTGTGCAACAGGCATTACAGACGGCCTCATTTTGAATGGTGTTAAAACAGTGGGAGATCTGACGAAGACACATAGTTTAGTAGTAGAATCCAACACACACCAATTTGTAGTGGGAGAATATAATACACTTGCTACGAACGCCTAGATGAAAACGAAATAGATGAGAAGTTTCCATTAAGAAGCCCCGGATTGTTGAACGTAACAATCCGGGGCTGTTTTTTGCCCTATTCCTTCACCTGCACAAAAACATATAACTCCGCATAGCGTTGATTGCGGTGGGATTGAGCATTTTGTACGATGATTTGCAGCTTTGCGCGGTCGTTTTCTGCGATTACAGTAGCTTCCTCTACGGATAACTCTCTGTAATTACTTGTTAAGAGGATGTCTAGTTCCTCCAACGGCCATGCTAAAAGCTCCTGCTCGTCTTTCTCTAACACGAGCTGGTCCTTTTGTAAACGGAGCTGCATATTGTTGGCTAATTCAAATCGTCGGTGCATTGAATTTTGTGAAGCGGATACTTGCACAAAATAATCGTATTGATCAATGTCGGTAATAACCGGTTCATCCCAATCTAAGTTCGTCGTATAATACACTTCATTCGTATAATCTTTATATTGCTGCGAGAAACCAAAGATTTTATCAAAAGGTTGATCAGGTAGCCACGTAATGTCATAATCCATCCGCTGTAAATAATCGAATTTCTCTGTAATGAATTGCTTATCTTCCTTAGAAATATCGGGATTTGGTTGAACTTCCCCATCATACATACCGAGCGATTGCAACCGCTCCTGCAGCAGAGTTTCCTGATTGTGTTTACTAATCGTAAAGGCATCAACAGGCGGGATGACAGAAAGTAAACTAAACCCGATAAAAATCGGTGCAACAAGCCATTGCTTTTTCGGCATGAATGTAAGAATCACTGCGATGGTAATGGCAAATACACCGAATAAAATAACGAAATATCGGCCATGCGTAATCCCGGCTTCACCAATTTTCATGATGGAGACAACGAGTTGATAAAGCACAATGACAAGTAATACTTTCGGGAAAATGAGACGGAACCATTTCGTTAATCCATTTTCGATTACGTTGCTTAAAAAGTACACGACGAGCACAGTTGTCACGAAAAATACTAGTAATGGCTCGAGCAGATTTTCCGACCAGTCGGTGAAATGCAGGGCAATATAAATCACTAAAATCAAAGCATACACCATTGTCAGCGGTACAATGACGTACGAAATCAACACCTCAAGAATATGGGCTGACTCTTCTTCCTTCAGCGTCAGTGACAGGAAGAATAATGGAGTAAACAATCCAAATACAGTAGCCGCTATATACTCGATGATATGTGAACTAACTGGAAACAGTAAATAATTGATCGCTGCATAAACAAGCATTAATCCAACAAAGATAACGATGGAGAAGAAGGCTGTGATGAGTATGCTTTTGAAAATATGGAAAAAACGTGCACTGAAATTTTCTTTGCCGAGCCATATAAAGCCCATCATGAGCGCACTTACCACAATGCCTGTTTGGATCGCTAATATGAGATCATTGGAGTTGCTGATCCAAAAGAAAAGACCTGTAAAAATGATTGCGATGCTGTATGTTAGGACACGTTTGGCAAATAAGTCTGCTACAGATGCCGCGAATACAGCAACAACAAGTGCTGCCAACCATTTATCATAGTTTGTCACAGTACCGCTAATTTCTGCTACATTCACGATGAATAAAACGACTAAGAGCACAGTAGCTAGTGGAAATGCTTTGATTGCATCGGTTATTCCTGCAAATTGTTGAAAGATTCGATTAAACCTCATCAAAGATACCCCCTTTATGTCTTCATTATATGCTTTTATTTTATATGCTCAAGTTAATAATTTTCTCTTATTCTATGAACATCCTGTTGATACCCATAACGCTAAAAACCGTTATTTTGATAAGGCAGCTTTTTTAGGAAGTAGCTTGAAGCATTTTCATTTAATTGACTAATTAATAGATTAATTAGTATGAACTTTCAGAAAACTTATTGCCTTTTACCAATGAGTATGTTAAATTACTATTCAACGTTTGAAGTTTAAACTTCAAAAAATGAATCATGAAGGAGTGACTTCTTTTTTGAGTGTTAAAACAAGCACGATTACCGAACGGATTGAGGCGCATTTTGATCAGCTTTCAAAAGCGCAGAAAAAAGTAGCTCAATTTGTCCTGAAAAATCCAACTTATGTTGGGGTACATTCGGCTAGTGAAGTAGGTTTTAGTGCAGGCACAAGTGAAACAACGGTGATCCGATTTTGCTACGCGATTGGCTTGACGGGCTATGCACAGCTCCAAAAGGAAGTCACGATGTTCGTTTTTGGAAACAATACGAATAGTACGTTAGGCAATTATGTGGCATCAAAGGAAGCATTATTTCATGAACCGCAGCTTGCAGAAAAGGTCATGGGACAGGTAAGTAATCAAATCATCAATATTGCCCAGCAAATCGACCCAGACCAATTCCAAGATGTCACAAGACGCATGCATCAAGCATCGACGATTTATTTAATCGGTGCGGGTGCTTCACAATTTGCAGGACATTGGCTGGAATTCACATTAAATATTTTACGTCCAAATGTACAAGTCGTTGAGCCACACACAGGTGTGCTGATCCGTACATTACAGGAAATGGATGAGGACGCATTAGTCATCGTCATATCATTGCATCGTTATTATAAGGAATCCATTGCATTAGCGAAAATGTTTCATGAGCAGGGGGCCTATACGGTGGCAATGACGGATTCAAACGTGGCACCGATTATCCCTCATGCAGATACTACATTTGTATTGCAGCAAACGGAGCTTTCAACGATAGATATCATGCCGGCATTGATTGCTTTTATGAATACACTCGTTGTGGGCATGGTGTCGCATGATTCGGCGTATTATGAGCAACAACGCAAAAAGTTTGATGATTTTCAAAATAGTTTTTTAGCAGATCGATGGAGTTGAGCCGTATGGAGAAAAGTTTAAACCAAATATTTGAGCATTTACATCATCATCCTGAAGTGAGCTGGCAGGAGGTAGAAACGACACAATTTATTGCAGAGCAGCTCACACAAGCAGGGCTTACACCCATATTATTTGAGGGGATGACTGGCTTGTATGTGGATATTGGTCCAGGTATCCCGAAAGTTGGTTTCCGCACAGATATCGACGCCCTGTGGCAGGAAGTAGATGGGATCTTCAAGGCCAATCACTCCTGTGGGCATGATGGACATATGACGATGGCACTCGGAGTGGCATTTGCCTTGCAAAAAATGCATCTATCGAGTGCAGTACGGATTATATTCCAACCAGCAGAAGAAAAGGCAGCCGGTGCGAAGGCGATTGCGGAACGCGGCGTAGTCAATACGTTGCAGTTTTTGTTTGGCACACATGTACGCCCGCTTGTGGAACTTGCAGAAGGTTATCATGCACCAGCGATCTATCATGGGGCAGCAAAACTCATTAACGGCACCATTACTGGTATCGAAGCACATGGCGCAAGACCAGAGCAGGGAATAAATGCAATTGAAGTTGCCGCCGCACTTGTAGATGCGCTAAAACGTATATGGATCAAACCTGAGGAAAGCGCCTCTATTAAAATGACCCAGATTCAAGCAGGGGGTGCATCAACAAATATCATTCCAGGCACCGCGACATTTAGTTTAGATGTGCGCGCACAAACGAATGACACAATGGATGCGCTCACAAGGGGTTTACAAAAGGCCATTGATGCTGTCAGTGCATTATACGGAGCAGCCATTACGACAACAATTGGCGCTCATATTGCGGCAGCACAGGTCGATGAAGAAGCAAAAGCCATTATGCGACAGGCGATTATTGAAACGGTTGGGATCGAGTATTGTGCACCGGATATCGTGACACCGGGAGGCGAGGATTTTCATTTTTATGCGTATACGAAGCCGCATTTAAAAACGACGATGCTCGGCTTAGGCTGTGGCGTCACACCGGGGTTACATCATCCGCAAATGACCTTCAACCAAGATCAGCTTGAGACAGGAGTAGAAATAATAAAGCGGGCATTACTTGGCGCGTTACAGCATTTAGAAAGAAGCGATCAAATATGATTTTAATAAAAGAACTAACGACACTAGAAGAAATGCAGCAAGTGCAAGTGCTTGAGCAGCAAATTTGGCAAATATCCCCCCTGCCGACACATCAAACATTAACAGCGGTCAAGCATGGCGGCATTATGGTAGGAGCCTATGAAGGCGAAACACTAGTCGGCTTTAGTTACGGCTTTGCGGCACTCAATAATGGCAAAACCTATTTATGTTCACATATGCTTGGCATTGATGAGGCCTATCGTTCTCAAAAAATCGGGGAAAAGTTGAAAAATGCGCAGCGTGAAATCGCAATTCAAAAAGGCTATGACCTGATGGTATGGACATTTGATCCACTTGAAACACGCAATGGTTATTTAAATCTAACAAAGCTTAACGGCATTTGTGATACGTACCTGGAAAACTGTTATGGCGAAATGCAGGATGGCTTTAATAAAGGTTTACCATCGGATCGTTTTGAGGTGCATTGGTATTTAACGTCTGATTATGTAGCGCAGTCTATCCAACCTGATTTCGAAAATCCGGTACCGGTTGGTGAAATGGTTTGGGAGCAGGAAAGTTTATGCAAGATCAAGTTACATAACGTAGATTTCACGAAGCCTGTTTATGCTTTACCTGTTCCAAAGGATTTCCAACAATTAAAGGCTTCGAGTCAGCAGCATGCGATGCACTGGCGATTAGTTGTGAGAGAAGCTTGCCAGGCATTATTTGCAGCGGGCTACGCAGCTGTTCGCTTGCAGCAGCAGGAAGCGTGGAATGAATATATTTTTGTACGAAAAGACACATTAGCACTTGGAGGCACGCAATCATGAAAATTACCGAAATTACAATTAGGCATTTACAAATGAAGCTAAAGGCACCTTTTACAACAAGCTTTGGCACATTTACAAATAAAGATTTTTTATTACTTGAAGCAAAAGATGAACAAGGGACAATCGGCTGGGGTGAATCTGTAGCTTTCCACTCACCATGGTATAACGAAGAAACGTTAAAAACAAACTGGCACATGCTGGAGGATTATTTGATTCCGTTAATTTTAAATAAAGAAATTAACCATCCCGATGAAGTGAGTGCTATTTTTGAGCCAATCCGTAAAAACAATATGGCGAAATCAACAATTGAAGGCGCAATTTGGGACATTTATGCCCAACAAACGAATCAAACACTAGCAGCTGCACTAGGCGGTACAAAGGATCAGATCGAGGTAGGAATTAGTATCGGAATCCAAAAATCGATCGAGGATTTAGTCGCTTTAGTAGATGAATATGTACGTGACGGTTACAAGCGCATCAAAGTAAAAATCAAGCCAGGCTGGGATGTGGAAGTGATGCGTACACTACGTGAAAAATTCCCGGATGTGGCGATTATGGCAGACGCCAACTCTGCTTACCGTCTAGAAGATGTGGAACTTTTAAAGCAGCTTGATGAATTTAACTTAACAATGGTGGAACAGCCCTTAGCTTCGGATGATATTATCGATCATGCAACACTGCAAAAACAAATGACAACACCGATTTGCTTGGATGAAAGCATTCACTCATTAGAGGATGCACGTAAAGCAATCGAAATCGGTGCGACAAAAATTATTAATATTAAAATCGGTCGTGTCGGTGGCTTAACAGAAGCTAAGAAAATTCATGACTATTGCGAATCAAAGGGCATTCCGGTATGGTGTGGCGGCATGCTGGAGTCGGGTGTGGGACGTGCACATAATGTAGCACTGACAACTTTATCGAACTTTATTCTACCGGGGGATACAGCGAGCTCGAATCGCTACTGGGAAAAGGATATTATCGAGCCTGAGGTAGTGGCGGAAAATGGTTATATCCAGGTACCGCAAACAGCTGGCATCGGCTATGCGATTAATCGTGAAACAGTGGAATCTTATACGGTCGAAAAGAAAACATATAACTAATCCAAATAACTCCTTAAGCACGAATGTTTGTGCTTAAGGAAATTTACGGACTATTTTATCAGAAAATTCAAATAATAAGAAGGTGCACTATGAAAAGAAGTTTACAAATAGGAGGTGCTTTCGTCGGTTTAATAGTCGGCGCGGGCTTTGCCTCTGGTCAAGAAATCATGCAGTATTTTACAAGTTATGGTACGCTGGGGCTAGTTGGGGGGATTCTCGCTTCATTAGCCTTTGCCTTTTTAGGTATGACATTAGCACAGCTAGGCTCGGAAATGCAGGTTTCTTCCCATAAAGGGGTTATTTATCAAATTAGTGGTCGCTATTTAGGCTTCATTTTAGACTTCCTGATCACGTTCTTCTTATTTGGGGTAGCGGTTGTGATGTTTGCAGGTTCAGGCTCTACATTCAATCAAATGTTTGGCATTGATCCTATGGTTGGCAGCATTATAATGGTTGGTTTAACGATTGCGACATTATTATTAAATGTGAAAAACATCATTAATATAATTGCGAGTGTAACTCCGTATTTAATGGGGGTTATCTTTGTTATATTAATCTATTCGATCTTTACGATGGATCTTTCATGGTCACAAGCAGATAACTTAGCAAAGGAGCAGCCGGCAGCGGCAGGGAATTGGTTTATTGGCGCATTATTGTATGTTTCTTATAATATCGCTGCGGGTGCTGCGCTGTTAATCGTGATGGGTGGTACAGAGAAAGATAGTAAAGTAGCAGGACGCGGCGGTATTTTTGGCGGGATTATGCTAGGGTTATTAATTATTTTAATCAATGTCGCGATGTTCGTAAAAATCGATGTGGTGGCAGGGGTAGATATGCCAACATTAGAGCTAGCAAATCAAATTCATCCAGCGGTAGGTATTCTTATGTCAATCGCATTGCTAGGGATGATGTACAATACGGCAGTCGGTATGTTCTATGCCTTTACCGTACGCTTCTTTGCACCAGAATCAAAGTCATTCAAGCCAGCTGTCATCATCGTTGGTTTGGCAGGATTTGCTGCAAGCCTAGTTGGCTTCACAAGTTTAGTAGGGAAAGTTTACTCAACGATGGGCTATTTAGGGTTTGCTTTAATTCTTGTCGTGATTGTTGCATGGATTCGACGAAAAAAGTTGAAACAAGCGGAAACTATACATTTTAAACATCTTTCGAATAGGGAAGTGTCCTAGACTTAAGTTGCTATTTTTCCCGGAAAGAGATGTGCCGTAAACGGTGCATCTCTTTTTTTAATTACTGACTAATTTTTAATGAGATACTTTTTATATAGCTTTTATGCAGAAGTTCGTAACAGGGGTCTGATAGTTTTCAACCAAAAAGAAATGGGACATGAGAATCGTATCTCATGTCCCAACCAGCAAGCGTTCACCGATTTGAATGCGAGTGTCTGCATCTGAAACTATGGTTAACTGAGTTTCGTTAGCGAGCGCTGTGTAGATCATCTCACGGCCTTGGAATTGGACGTTTTGGATTTCGACTTCAATGCCATGTCGATCATCGGCTGTAAGTTTAAGCTGCTCTGGACGTAATGGGCATAAGCCAGCTTGTTTAAAGTATGTAGAAACTTTCGGGAAATGCCACGTTACATCTGGACTTAATGCCGGGGAAAACTGATCATTGTCCCATGTTCCTTCCAATAGGTTGGCTTTACCTACAAAGTCTGCAACAAAAGGTGTTTCCGGGTAATAATAAATTTCCTGTGGTGTGCCGATCTGTTCGATTTTTCCGGCATTCATCACGACAATTTTATCAGCCATTGCCAATGCTTCACCCTGATCGTGCGTCACGTAGACGATCGCTTTTTTAAACTGGCGATGAATTTTTTGGATTTCATAGCGCAGTTCAATGCGCAGTTTGGCATCAAGACTGCTTAACGGCTCATCCATTAAAATCAGCGCAGGGGCGGGACTTAAAGCTCGTGCTATCGCAACCCGCTGCTTTTGCCCGCCGGAAAGTTCATGGGGGTAGCGGTCGGCCAAGTGACTCATGCTCATGGCTTTTAACATTTCTTCTACGCGTACATCCGGCTGTTTTTTGAAAGCTTCACTAACAAACCGGTGATGCTTTAGAGGAAATGCCACTTGCTCCTTTACTTTCATATGCGGCCATAACGCAAATGATTGGAATACTAAGCTAATATTGCGGTGTTCTGGCGGTACCTGATTCATTAATGCGTCATCCATTAAAAGTTCGCCGCTCGTTGGACGTTCAAATCCAGCGAGAATTTTCAGCAAAGTCGTTTTACCACAGCCTGAAGGACCGACAATCGCTACAAATTCACCATTTTCAATTGTTAAATCGATTCCTTTTAACACATCTGTGGAGCCGAAAGATTTTTTTATATTTTTTAATTCAGTGATCATGCGAAACCCTCTTTCTACGTATTAATGCACTTATCCCATAGAGTAGTCCGGCGAAAATAGACATGTATAGTAAAACAATAGCGGAGAACGCCGTTGAGTATGTCGTGTACCCGGCTTGTTCAAAGTTATAAATTAGCACGCCGATTGTTTCAGCACCGCTTGACCATAACAGGGAAGAGACCGTTAATTCTGTTAATGTATTTAAAATGACAAGAACAGAGCCGCTAATAATACCCGGTAAAAACAGTGGCAGTAAAATCGATTTCCATTTCGCCCATACCGAAGCACCGCTAATATGTGCGGCCTCCTCTAAGTCAGCAGACACTTGCATAATCGCTGTACTGCTGCCTCGCACTTGCAAAAACATAAAACGTGTAACATAGGCAATAAGTAAAATCCAGATGGAGCCGTATATGCCAGGGTTCCAACCCGGAATTGGCTGCATCCATGCAAGGATCATCGCCAAAGCCAACACCATCCCTGGTAATGTGTACGGAATAGCGACAATCAGCTCAAGTGTTTTCAAAAATATTGAGTTTTTCCGAATCCGCATATACGCAATAATAGTCCCTGCAACGACACAAATAACAGCTGTGGCAATCGCTAATATCGTGCTCGTCTGTAGGGCATCTCCAACTTTGTTATAGTCGTAAAGCAAAAAGTTGTAATTGTAGAGCGTGAATGTATCGAGCGTCAGAGACATGCCATATGTTTTGACGAACGAAGTCTTTAGCATGGAAAGCAGGGGCACGATGCTAAATAATAGAACAATTGCCCAAACGATGATTTCGACTAAGCTGCGCCACTTTCCTAAATCTACTCTTGGCGTATGATCGATATAGCTTGTTTCCATTACTTTAGAGCGGCGTAAAAGTAGCCACTGAAGCCCTGTCACAATAAGGGCGATTAAAGCAAGCAACACTGATAATGTGGCAGCTCTTGCAAAAGCGTTATTCCCGTAGCCGATTACTTCCTGGAAAATGGCTGTACTTAACACCGTAATATTCGCAGGAATGCCTAAAAAAGCAGGGATGCCGAAATTATCTAAATTAGAAAGAAACGCGATCATGCCGCCGCCAATAATGCCAGGCAATGATAATGGTAATGTGACGACAAGGAATGTTTTGATTCGACTGCCGCCGGATGTACGAATAGCCCACTCAAGTTCTTTTGGAATGCGTTTTAATACGTTTACAGTAAACATATAGACTAATGGAAAATGAGAAACACCTAGTAAAAATGCGATGCCCGTCAGTGAATATAAATTAACGGTGATCGGTAAATCTTTGACGAATTGGGTCCAGGCAATCGTCACGATATAAGACGGAATAATAAACGGCAGCATAATAAAAATCTGAATCCATTTCTTTCCGCGGAAATTGGTATACGCCATAATCCAGGCAAAGGTCACACCCAACACTAAAGCTAAAATGGTAGAGACGATGACAATGAACGCCGTATTTTTAAGCATATTCCAAGTGAAAGGCTCACTTAAAATGGTCATATAATGTTCCAGAGACAATGCGCCATCATATTGAAAGCTTTGCCAAACAAGGCGCAGGATCGGCACGATGAAAAATATAAAGATAAGTACCGAAGAAAGGGTGATGAGCCCTTTTTTCGATAACAGTAAAGCAGAAGATTTTTGTGTTGCTTTTGTATTACTTTGAGTTGTAAAATCCGTCATTCTTATTCCCCGAATAATGTTTTAAATTCATTTTTATCTGATTCGCGCCCACTATAAAGCTCTTCTACATCGCTTGATAATACATTTAGTTCATCTACACCTTTAAGTCCTTCTGGTGCTGGAACATCTGAACGGATTGGTGCGTAGCCTAAACTTGCCGCAAGCTCCTGACCTTCTTTAGAAAGAACGAAGTCGATGAAAGCCTGAGCTGCTTCTTCATCCTGCGCATCCTTTACTAATGCGATTGGCTCTGTAATGACGGGTACACCTTCTTCCGGGTAAGCGATGGCGATCGGTGAACCTTCATTTGCCGCATTATTTACTAAATAGTCCACAATCATGGCGTAGTTATTTTCACCAGCCTGCAAGCCTTTTAATGCCGCACCATTTCCTTGAACAACTGTCGCTTTGCCTTCTTTTAATGCTTTATAATAATCCCAGCCGAAGTGATCATTGCGTGTGAAAATTCCTAAATTGTATGCAGCAGCACCTGAATAAAGAGGGCTAGGCATAATCGTTTCATTCGCCTTTTCTGATAATACGCTCCAAGATGTCGGTGCTTCTGTAACCGCCTCTGTGTTATAACCGATTACTGTTGCCATTACTTTTGTGCCGTAATATGTTAGGTCCTTATCGATAAATTCTTCAGAAATATTTTCTTTCTCCGGAGAATCGTAGCTTTCCAGTAAATCCTGATTTTTCAAGTTTTCAAATGTTACGTGATCTGCCAGTAACAGCACATCTGCCTGAATATCGCCGGCTGTGTTTTCCGCTAAGATCTTCCCGACAACTTCCTCTGTTCCTGAACGGAATAATTCAACTTCTACCTCTGAATATAAATTATTGAACTCTGAAATCAGCTTTGTCGCATCAGCTTCAGGTTGGGAAGTATAGAAGCTAACTGTTCCATCCATTGTTGCTTCAGCATCAGTTGCTGTATTGTCGTTGGCATTAACCTCTTTTTCAGTATTTTCCTCAGTTGATCCACATGCTGCTAAAATTGCTGTTGATAATAACGCAGTCATCCACATTTTTTTCATTTTTTAAGAGCTCCTTCTATCAATAATTGGGTTTGGTGTAATGTATCTTGATTGATAAAGCTGACGGTTAAAGGGGTAATGGTTAAATAACCTTGCGTAATTAATGAAAAGTCTGCATTGCCCGCTTCACTTTCGATTGTTTTACGATGATCTTTTAGCCAATAAAAGAGCTGTCCCATCCCGTCTTCAATATGCACATGTTTGTAGCGTTTGACCGATAAATCAAGATCGGTCACGACAGGGCCTAAATAATGTTCGGGCTCAACATATGGAAGATTGATGTTATAGACCGTCCCGTTTTTTAAATCTTGGTGAAGAAAATGTTGTAAAAATTGATATAAATATTGCTTTGGGTATTTTAAATTTAATTTTTCCGTATCATAGGCATCTACAGATATGGAAAATGCTTTATAACCGAGCGAAGCACCTTCCACTGCAGCACTGATCGTCCCGGAATAGTAGACGTCCCTTCCAATATTTGAACCGAGATTAATACCGGAAATGATATAGTCAATCGGTTCTTTGATAAGGACATCCAATGCTAGTTTTACACAGTCGGCAGGGGTCCCATCAATGCACCACGCTTGAATATGCTCACCGAAAAGATCGGTTTTTTGAATGTTTAACGGTTTCCGTAATGTAATTGAATGAGAAATGGCACTTCTTTCCTGGTCGGGACAGCAAACGTACACTTGCCCAAAATTACTGATAACTTCGACAAGAGCGCGGACACCAGGTGCAAAGATCCCATCATCATTTGTAACTAAAAAGTTCATGATTTATTATCTCCAGCTTCTTCAAATAGTTGAGATGTTGCGTAAACATCGTATCGTCATAGCATAAGCCCTCTAACACAACGGGCACTTTCTGTTCTTCAATACGCTGCCAAAGTGTTGTCGGCAATCGCAATTGACCCGTACCAAGCGCAACATGAAATTTCTGTTCGGTCGCATCACTAATATGAATTTTATCGATGTTGTGCAGCTGACAAAGTTTTTCTTCAATATTGTCTTGCAGCCCAATATGTGCAATATCGAATGTCGTTTTAAATGATGGATACTTTTCGAGCAGTCGATTTAATGCTTCGGGTTCAAAATATAATTCTTTCGGGAGCTTTTCGAGCAACTCAAGAGAAATGTTAACGCCGATTTTTTTACTTTCTTCATATAATGTTTCTAAACTTTTATCCATCGCTTGTTCGTAAATTATACGTGGATGACTGGCAATCATTTTTCGGCCTGGGTGAATCGTAACCGATGGACAGTTTAATGCTTTGGCCATATAGAGCGCATTCATGATTTCATGAACGGATGCATTCCGAATTTCTTCATTGAGCGAGGCTAAATTTAAGTCCCAGCTCCGGGCATGGATAGACACGGCTAAATTGTATTGCTGCATAAGCTGTTCAATTTTCGGCAGCGACCAATTTTCCAATTGCATTTGCTCCATCCACAATTCAATTCCTTGTAATTCGGCATCATGTACTTTTTGAAAAATAGTTTCCAAAGGTTGGCCCCAAAATAACGTAGTTGAAGCATATAAATTCATACGTTCACACCACTTTTTTTGCTTAATGCTTCGAGGAAAGGAACAACATCGGCTTCTTCGTAAACGACAGACCCGGGTAAGTAGGGGCTTCTGGAATTCACACCATGAAAGTCGCTGCCAACCGTTTTATACAGATTATATTTGTCTGCGATTTGTTTGAAATGTATAATCTGGTCCTCGCTATGAAGAGGATAAAATACTTCGATGCCATCAATTCCTTCTGCCAGCACTTTTTCTATAGAATATTCAAACTTATAAATTCCTGGATGTGCCAACACAGCCAAACCGCCAGCATGATGAATCATCTGAATTGCTTCAGCTGAGGTAGCCCCTTTTCGGACTTCAAAGGCAGGGGAACCTTTTGTTAATAGCTTTTCATAAGCGGTTTGAGCATTTTCAAAATAGCCTAATGACACAAGTTCATCGGCAATATGGGTACGTACAATGATGCCGCCCTCAGCACGCTGTTGAACCTTTTCATAATCGATTGGATAGCCGAGCTCCTGAAGCTTAACCACTATTTTTTTAGACCAGTGAATACGTTCTTCTCTGCGCATTTCGCAATATTGGATGAGCTGTTCGTTTTGTAAATTCAGACCATATCCTAAAATATGTAGTTCGCCGTTTGGACCATCTGTATTAAATTCCAATGCCGTAATTAAAGTCGAGTGCGTAATTTCCGTATTTGCGAGTTGTTCATATGCTTTTATGGTGTCATGATCTGCAATCGCAAAGTGCGTTACCTGTCGTTCGCGTATTAAAGTGACTAGTTGCTCAGGTGTCAGCTCACCATCTGAACAATTTGTATGCATATGCAAGTCAATAAGCATTTCCTCACCTCCACCGATAACATTACGGGTTAAATGTAAAGGGAAGTATTCGGAAATTATTAATAATTAGTAAATTGTGATTTATTAGAAATATTAGGTGGAGGGCTCTTTTTATTAATTCATTTACAATTCATTAACATGCTTTCTTTACATTGTCTCAATAATGGCGGGGGTATATTACCGAAGGGGATTTGGTGGTTTTATATAAAAAAACCCCCTGGATTGAGAGTCTTAGCAACGACTCACAAATCAGGAGGTTTGATACCATTCATAGAATCAAATGGGTGCGATTATTATTTTCTACTATACTATTTTGTTAATAATGCAACAGTCGTGTCATATAAAATATGTGTAGCTATTTCTATATCCTTTAAGCTTGTATACTCTAAAGGATTGTGGCTAATACCGTCTTTTGAACGGACGAACAGCATGCCCATCGGTGCTTTTTGAGCTAAAAACATGGCATCATGTCCGGCACCACTTACTAAATGGTGAACAGGCAGATTGTGTTTTTCGATTTGTGTTGCCAGGCATTGCTGAATAACCGCATCTGCTTGGGCAGGCTTCACTCTTTGTAGTTCACGGACTGTCAGCTTTAATTGGCGACGATGTGCTATAGTTTGGGCAATTTGCAAAATGTTTTGTTCATACTTCGTTATGAGCTGCTCATCAATATCTCGTAAATCGATTACAAAAACAACCTTACCCGGAATTACATTAATGCCATTCGGCTCAACATTTAGCTTGCCTACAGTAGCCACTGCGGGTGCATATTGTTGGATCATCTTTTCGATTTCCACAATGATTTCACTTGCTCCAGTTAAAGCATCTTGGCGTATGTTCATCGGAGTTGCACCGGCGTGTTCACGTAATCCCTCAATTGTCACCTCAAGCCATAGCGGTCCTGCAATACCCGTCACAATTCCTACGGGCACATCTAAATTTTCCAGTACTTTTCCTTGTTCAATATGTAATTCTAAATAAGCGGAAATTGGCTGAATCTCTGCCTCCTTTATGAGGGCAGGGGATAAATTGAATGATTGCATCGCTTCCGCTATAGAAATACCATTTGCATCGGTCATTTGTAAATGTTCTTCGGTTAATAAACCTGCCATCGCTTTGCTGCCGATTAAACCGAAACCAAAACGGGTTCCTTCCTCATCTTTAAATGCCACTACTTTTAATGTTTTATTGAATGTAAAGTGATTTTCCGAAAGGGTTTGTGCCACTTCAATTGCAGCAATCACACCTAGAAGTCCATCAAAGCGTCCGCCATCTGGCACTGTATCAATATGGGAGCCCAACATGATCGTTTCCTCTCCTTGTCCCATTTGCCCGATGACATTCCCGATCGCATCGATTGAAACAGACATGCCCGCTCTTTGCATATATTGTGTGATAAGGTCAATAGCCTGCTGTTCTTCTATTGTAAAGGAATGGCGGTTGATGCCACCCGTCCGTTCATCAAACCCAATGCGGTTGACCTCATTTAGTCTATTAGAAATACGTTCGATTTGAATCATGATTGTGGATCCTTCATTTGGAAAATGAAATGACACTGACCTTCTTTTAATACATATTCATCATGGATTACTTCAAAATTATTATTGTAGCCATATGCCACTGCCGGGTCGATGGATTGACAGTACAAAATACCGTATTCATGCATATTGTCGTCTGCCCATTGCTGCCCAAGTGGACAATGCCAGAAAGTTTGTTCAATGGCATTTTCTTTGTATGTCGTATCGATTTTAAATAAGTCGCTGCGCCCCATATCATAATTGTTTAAATAATTTTCGACTGAATTTGGCAAACCATTTGTACGAGCACGTTGCGCAATGCCGCTTCCGCGTTTTTCACCATATATCCGTACTGCTTCTTTTACTGCCAGTTGTCCGTCCTCACCATAAACATCTACAACTTCTTTTGCGATATAGGCAAACATTTTGGAGAAACGTGCGAAAGGTGTAAGCTCTGAATACTGGATAGGGCCATCAATTTCAAATGGTAAATAATTATAAAATGTATGATTTTCACCTTCTGCTGTTGCTTTTATTGCTAATAGCTCCGCATCCTTCAAACCATAAGCCTCCAAACCTTTAAAAATCAGTTCTTGTCCATGTTTTCCAAATGCCTTTGTAATGGATGTATCCAATTCTGTAAACATTTTGGCAGTAATAATATCCATGGATAGTGCCTTCATCAGTAATTTTTCCTGTGTCATCTCGCATCCCCCTCTTAAACTCACTTGCTGGGTTTTATTATAATAGGCAAAATCCGAATAAATCAAATGAATATTCAGACTTCTCGTCGACTGAAAAAGTTTCGATTAAGGGAAATTAGTCATGATTTTATTAGAGCTACAAGAGTTTGGGCGAAGTTTTTAGGTCAATAAATTATGAAATATATTAAAATGTTAAATTTTTGTGAAAATTAAATAAATAATTAGTTTGACAATTCAGAGTAATACATTTTAAAATGTTTATAAATATTGATGAATATTTTATTAATTTTAAAAAAACTAACTGTTATTTTTGAAATGTTTTTAAAATTAGTCTTAAATTTTATTTTAATTAAAAGGGGAATGATGAAATTGACAAATATTTACGGCAACACACCATGTATGCTAGGTGCAAAAAATTTATCAAAAACAAAGGATTATTCAGAAGTGGATGCAATTATCTATGGTATTCCATGGGAAGGTGCTGTTACTTGGGGCGATTATACAGGTTGTGAATTAGGTCCTAAAGTTATGCGCTTATGTTCAGCACGCTATTCTGGTTATTTACCTGAATTAGATCATATTGATGTGTTTGAACATGTACGTCTTGGCGATGTAGGGGATATTGATATTGTCCCTGCTGATGTAGATGAAACAATGAACCGTATTACAAACTTTGCTGCTGATTTATGGGATTCGGGGAAATTCCTGATTGGACTTGGCGGTGACCATGGTGTGACATATCCGATTGTTCGTGGATTAGCACAAAAGGGCAAAAAAGTCGGCATAGTTCATCTGGACACACACTATGACAATATGCCTTCACATAAAGGTGATGAATATGCAAGATGCAGCCCGTTTGCTCGTTTATATGAAGAGGAAAATGTACGGAACGAAAGCATTATCCATACAGGCATTCACGGACCGCGTAACTGGCCGGAAAGCGGAAAGTATGCACGTGAAGCCGGTGCAGTAACAATTACTGTAAATGATATCCGCGAGCACAAAAATATTCGTCAACTTGCAGCGGATATTTATAAACAAGCCTCTCAGGATGTGGATTGTGTATATGTAAGTATTTGCAGTGATGTACTGGACTGCGCGTTTAATCCAGGAGGACCAGTTGATGGAAATGGCTTAACATCTTATGAATTATTAACTTTAGTATATGAACTGACTAAATTAGGTGTAGTTGCTATGGATTTTGTAGAGGTATATCCTCAGCAGGACCCGACTCAGCTATCAGCACACTTTGCTTCCACGTTACTACTTTATGCATTAGCAGGCGATGTTGTTTATAAACAAAGTAAAGCTATGACCCAAGCAAATGAAGCAACTACTATCGCGTAATGTAAAATATGATTGGGATCAGCTGGCACAAAAATATGAGAATGTGACTGTAGATGGTTATATTCCTATAACATTACCAACACCTAAATTGGAAGATAGTCAGTATTTTGAAGTATCTATTGCTTTTTCAAGAGATGAGATTTATTCCAACAGGCAATTCAACCAGCCATTTACTATACAAAGTATTTCTAAGTTTATAACTCTGTTCTATGTGCTGGAGTATTATGGTCCGGAAAAAGTATCACATAAAATGAAGCTATCGGCTTCAACGGTTGATTATAATACGGTGTCTGCAGATTTATTTCTTAGCGATAATTTAATACTAAATCCTTTTATCAACGCAGGTGCTTTAACAATTGCTTCTATGATAAAAGGGGATCATCATATTGAAAAGGTCAATGCGGTAATCGAATTTGTTAGACAATATTTTCAGGTAGACTCTGCTGTAGATGAATCAGTTTACAGTTTCGAAAAGCGCAATAGTTATACTAACTATGAAATCGCTGGAAAGTTACAGCTGTTGGGGTTTTTGGAGGATTCCATTGAAGGTACGTTAAATACCTATTTGCAGTTATGCGCATTAAAGATGACAACAAAAGATCTTGCCAAAATCGGTTTTATATTTCAGGAAATGGTGTGTAATAAGCATGAGGCCGCATTAGTTGTACATGAAGCAATGGTACAATGCGGTTTATACCGTGCTTCACCCCTTTCAGTTAATGACAAGTATATACCTGCCAAAAGCGGTGTTTCGGGTAGTATAATAGCTTATTCGTATTGCCTTGATGCACTTCATTCCGATAATATAGGTCTAGGTATTTATAGTCCTTTACTCAACAGTGAAGGAAACAGCGCAAAGGGTTATAATTACCTTCGAGATTTTTTTGGGAATTTCTAATTTGGAGGTTTACAAGCTTATGATGGAAAACAGAAATGCGATTTTTGAACCTTATATTCGAATAGCAGATGCAATATATGCCATTTTCAAATCAACATGTGAAGTTGTTATTCATGATTTCTCTGAAATGGATAAATCGATTATTTATATTAAGGGTGATTTGACCGGGAGGACTTTAGGTGCGCCGATTACCGATTTCGTTTTACAGCAGCTCAAAAATAATGATGGTGAAATCGAGGATATTTTAGGTACATATTCAAATGTGAAAAACGGGAAAAGCATCAAATCTTCCATTGTATATATTCGTGATAACGAAGGCAAAGTTGTCGGGTTGTTAGGAATTAACTACAATGTTACCGAATTATCGAATTTGCAGCATTACTTATCTGATTTACTATCACCCTTTGAAGGTGCCAATCAGATTCGTGAAAGTTATGCCTCAACGATAACAGAGATGTTCGAACAAATTATTTTAACGACATTGATGGAATTGAATATGACTCTTCCAATAAAATCGAAGAACAAGAAGATTGAATTTGTAAAAGCATTAGATAAAAAAGGTGTCTTCTTAGTTCAAGGTTCGATGGATAGAGTTTCTACTATTTTACAAGTAACAAAACAGACTGTTTACAACTATCTGGAAAACTAAGTTATAGGCAATAAAAGAGCACGGTTCATATTAGCAGTTTTGAACCGTGTTTTTTGTTAAAAAATATAATTTTAAATTTCTGAATAATGAAAATAATTCTTCCGTTAGTTATTTAATTGTAGGAAAAATGATTTTTCGCAAGGGGGATGTTTATGCAGCAAGTTGAAGAAAATGTAGTAGAAAAAAAGAGCTCGGGGTTTATAGAAAAGTTAAAAGTAATTGGACCTGGTGCTGTAGTAACAGCATCGTTTATCGGACCTGGTACAGTAACAACCGCTACTAGAGCGGGTGCTTCATTTGGTTATTCTGTATTATGGGCAGTTTTATTTTCTATTGTCACAACAATTCTATTACAAGAAATGGCCGCTAGAATTGGTATTATTGCGAAAAAAGATTTAGGCCAAGCGATAACTGAACAATTTAAACAGCCATTACTAAAATTCGGATCGATTTGGCTCGTTGCCATTGCCATTGCTGTTGGTTGTGCAGCTTATATTTCAGGCGATCTCATTGGTACTTCGATGGGGGTATCGACATTATTTAATATTCCGGCTAATGTGGTGAGTCCATTTATTGGTATTATAATTCTGATATTAGGTCTTACGGGCAGCTTTAAGATGATTGAGCGAATCATGATTGTTCTTATTGTCGCGATGAGTGCAACTTTCATAACGACAATGTTTATTGTTAAGCCAGATTGGTCGGCTGTTTTCCAAGGTTCATTTGTTCCGTCGTTACCATCAGGATCTATACTGATTGTTATTGCTTTAATTGGTACAACGGTTGTACCTTATAATTTCTTTATGCATTCTACTATGGTGCAAGACCGCTGGAATAAGCCATCAAATTTGAAAGATGCGCGCTTAGATACACTTATCTCAATTAGTGTCGGTGGTTTAATTACAGCAGCGATTTTAATTACAGCTGGTGCTACTATGTTAGGTTCGGAAGTTAAATCGGTAGCCGATCTATCAATCCAGCTTGAACCACTTTTCGGATCATGGGCTAAAGTATTTTTATGTGTGGGTATTTTTGCAGCAGGTTTTTCTTCAGCGTTAGCAAGTCCACTAGGTGCTGCAATTACACTTTCCAGTCTTTTTGGTTGGAAGGGTGGCATGAAAAATAAGAACTTTAAAATTGTTTTCACAGTCATTATCATCATTGGTATTATAACGTCTGCCACAGGTTTTGAACCGATGCAAATTTTATTATTGGCACAAGCCTTAAACGGTGTTCTGTTACCGATAGTTGCGATCTATTTACTGATCATTATGAACAACAAAAAATTATTGGGTGAATACTCTAATAAGCTAGTGACAAATATTATAGGTATTATTATCGTATCTGTTTGTATTTTCTTGGGCGGGTATAGTTTAGTGGATGTAATCTCAACATTTTCTTAACATACTGCCCATTCTTCATAAGGGCATAGATTAAAGGGGGTGGGACAAAATCCGCCTCAAAATCAAAAGCCGTTCAAATTTTACGATGAGTAAAGTTTGAACGGCTTTATTATTATGTGTCTACTATGTAGTCGTTGTTCTCCGTTACGGCGGACGCTTTCCTGGGGGCACGGCTCGAGCCTGTAGTCTCTCCCACGTGCTTGTCCCCTGGGAGTCGCCGCCTTCACTCCGAACAACTAATTTTTCTTCTATATCAAGTAAATCTCTGCATAATTTCAGGCATGAAAAAAGGACATTCTCTGTTAAAATTTAAGTATCCTACAACCAAATTTCAAACGAAAGAAGTGTCCCTATGTTTAAAGATTATAACATGAATCAAATTATATTACCGCTAGATTTAGAAGTAAAGTTACATAAAAATGATATTGCCTTTTCTATCCATCATTTGGTCGAAAGCATTCCGAACGAAGCTTTCGCTCCTTTTATTCACCATACTGGTTGTCCATCATATCATCCACGTATGATGCTAAAGCTGATTTTATGCGGTTACACACAATCCACTTTTTCAGGAAGAAAAATAGAGGATCTGACAAGAGACAGTATCCGTATGATGTGGCTTGCCCAAGGATATGAACCAAGTTATCGCACTATTAACCGTTTTCGTGTACATCCCAATATGAAGGAACTCATTCGCCAATGTTTTGTACAATTCCGCTGTCAGCTAGTTGAAGAAAAACTCATCGATCAAGAAGCGATTTTTATCGATGGCACAAAGATTGAGGCAAATGCCAATAAGTTCACATTTGTTTGGAAAAAATCAGTGGAAAAACATCATACCAACCTCGTAGAAAAATCAAATAAACTTTACGATGAGTTATTGGAACATCAAATTATTCCTGAAATCAAACGTGAAAGTGATGAGCAGTTATCGATAGAAGAGTTAACTCAAGTAGCACATCACCTAGAAGAAGTAGTCGACGACTATACAAGCAAAATAGAACATTCTGAAGATGTCATTGAGCGAAAAAGATTACGTAGCGAACGAAAAACACCGAAGCAAATCCTCAAACAAGTACATGATTGGATCATAAGAAAGCAGAAATACCAAAAAGATTTTGAAGTGTTTGGCACACGTAACAGTTATTCAAAGACGGATCATGAAGCAACATTTATGCGGATGAAAGATGACTATATGCAAAACGGCCAATTGAAGCCAGGGTATAATGTACAAATCGCTACAGAAGGTCAATATACACTCGCGTACGATGTATTTCCAAATCCAACAGACACGAAAACACTTATTCCATTTCTTAGTCAAATTGAAGAAAATTATTTCGAGTTACCAAAACATATTGTAGCGGATGCCGGATACGGCAGTGAACAGAATTACCATGATATTCTTAACAAACGCAAACGAACTCCACTCATTACATTTAATCAATACTTGAACGAACAGAAGCGAAAATATAAAAATGATCCTTTTAAGACAAGTAATTGGGTGTATGAGAAAGAAAACGATGTCTACATTTGCCCAAATGAAAAGAGATTACGATTCCAATATAACTCTGTTCGTACAGATAAATCGGGTTTCCAACGAGAATTTAAAATCTATGAATGTGAGGAATGTACAGGGTGTCCTTTCCGTACAAAATGTACAAAAGCTGCAGAAGGTAAAAATCGTAGACTCATGATTAATGAGAAATGGGAAAAACAAAAAGAAGAAGTAAGAGTGAAGCTTTCAGAAGAAAAAACGGCTGCCATTTATCGTCGACGTAAAATCGACGTGGAACCAGTTTTTGGATTCTTGAAGGCTAATTTGTGTTTCCGTCGATTTTCTGTTCGTGGAAAATCGAAAGTTACTAACGAAATAGGTTTGGCATTAATGGCCACAAATTTAAGGAAGTATGCGGTAAGAGGATAACACCTCTTCCAATATTTTCTTTATAAAACGCAAAAAAGAGAAATTGCATTGTGCAATTTCTCTTTTTGCGTAAACTGGAACTAATTCTGTCCCAACCCCAACTTATCGGTGATTAGTGGAGAACTGGGGAATACCTTGGATAATGTAAGTTTGACTAGAGAAAGCTGACAAAAGTAGCATGGTCCAACTGTTTAAAGGCACCTTTCAAGCAATTGTTGTTTGAAAGGTGCTGCCATTTCTTTTAATGTTTTATTTCTCAAATGGAATATTCAACAAATCTGGAACTGTGACAAATTCATAGCCTTGCTCTTGCAGTTTTGGGATGATTTGTTGAAGTGATAAGATGGTGTTTGTGCGATCCCCGGACGATTCTGCACCATCGTGCATGAGAATAATCGCGCCTGGATGAATGTTGTCTACTACTTTCGAAGTAATAACTTCCGGCGGGTCTTCCTGCCAGTCCAACGAATCAACCGACCAGGCAATCACGTAATAGTCCATGTTCCCAAGCTTCTCGACCAATTCATTGTACAGGAAGCCATAAGGTGGTCTGAATAACTTTGTCCGGTAACCAATAATTTCGTTAAGAGCATCTTCCGTTCTCATTACTTCCCTCTCAAGCGTTTCGAGGTCGGCTTCTTCGACAAGATTCGGGTGGGCGTAGGTATGATTTCCGATTACATGCCCTTCGTTTTGCATGCGTTTGACGATTTCCGGGTTAGCGATGGCTTTTGAACCTAATACGAAGAATGTTGCCGGGACATTGTATTGTTTTAATACATCCAATACGTCATTTGAAAATCGTGGATCGGGACCATCATCAAACGTTAACGCGATTCGTTTTTGATCTGTAGGACCTTGCAGGAAAAATATTTCCGGATACCGCTGTTGTAAAATTCTTAGGTCAACAGGCTGCTCGGAATCAGAATTTTCATTTTCTGCTTGAAGGTCAGATAAATCTCGTTCAGCAGTATCCTGTAATGCATGAACGTTCATAATATCTGTTAGAGGCAAGCAAAATAAAAGTCCCGTAACCAACAACCACATGACTATTCGTTCTTTCATCCATTCATCTCCTTTCTTTTTTGTCTCAATCATACAATGGATTTCCGCTATGGTTTTTTAATCCACCTCTGCTGTAGTATGTATGGTTGCAGAAAAATTTATTAGCCAATACTGCTTTCTGATCAAAATCAATTTATTATTGATGCTTATATAAAACAATTCAATTTCTAATAAAAAAACCGCCTGTCATCTAGATGAAGGCGGCTTTTCCCTATATGCATTTCCTTAATTATTCGTTAATCCATTAACATCCATGTTTATGCCCTCTGCAATAACGCCATGCTTTTTTGAATAGGCATAGTCCAAACCAAACAGAAGTGAGGAAGCCGATTAGCGCAACTACAATGTTCAAAATGTCTCCAAGAGCTCCATCTAGACCGATTAATGTTAAAAAATCAGTAATGAAGCCTAATAAAGCTAGTAGCAGCCATACCACACCTGTAAGGAATCCAAGGAAAACTCCTAAAATACCAGATTGGTTACTCATAGTATCACCTCCTTAAAGTTACTCCTTATTAAAGTATGTGTGTGCAGGAAATATCGTTAGGTTATCTAAATTAAGACTTAAGACTTATTTGAATCAAAGGTGAATTTTATGGCAATATAATAAAATGCATTATTTTGTTCGGAATGCACAAGTTTAGAGGTGATAATATTCATCAATCGGAAATAGAGAGATATTGTGCTTTAATCGGGCTATTTGCTTTAATAAGTGTTCATAGGTACGGGGGATAGGAAGGGAATTTAGAAGTGCTGTTTGGAAGAGAATCCAATTTGAAATATTACATTGAAATAATAATGACGAACCGGGTGTATGAACAACTATTGTAATCGCCTGCACTAGATAAGCATTGGGAATGCTTATCAAAAAGGAGTAATGATTCGTTCATTTAATATGATGTTTAGAATTTGTTGTTACGACCAAACTAAGTTGAAATGAAATGACTTGGAATTTTGGGAGGATACAATCATGAGTAATAAGCAGTTGGTTTTAGGTGAAGTAAAGCAAGCACAACAACTAATGGCAGATAAAGCAAGAATTGAAAATACCTTAGTGGAACTTAGAAAGCCGGTCCCGATTTCCTTCATGAAATTATTATTCGTCACTACCTTATCGATTGTTTTATTAGGATTATTCGATTTTGACCCTGAAGTGATATTCTATATAAATACGGTCGTCATCATATCGGCTTTTATTTACCTATTTCGGACAAGTACAAAATTAACAAATCAAAAGCTGGAGAATAATAAACACCAAATAAATGAATTGAATCAGAAGGAAATGGAACTAGACAATGCTTTAAAAACACTCAATATAGGCCCGAAATATTTAGATAGGAACATACTGGACAAATTTGAAAATTATCTATTAAACAATCTTGCCGAGACATTAAAGGATTGCGCCATCGAATATGCGAGAGAATGTGAGCGGGAAGCGCAAATGGAGGAGTTAAGGAAAATTCAGGCCAAGCAGGAGGAATTACTTAATGAATTCAGCAGGATGAAAGAAAATAATGAACCATTTGAAATTGAAGATTTTAAAAGAAGGATGAAGATAGATTAACGTTTCAAAAAGTTATGTTAAATTATGCAAAGGCATGTTTTGGAAGTTCTATTCAAAACATGCCTTTTGAAAATTAATTGTGTAAAGTTCCAACCAATACTCCCTTATGTATTACTTAACACTTCCAAAAATTGAAAATAACGCCTCAAGTAAAGAGAATTTCGTTCCATAAGAAAATGTGTTTTATTAGATGCGCACTTACTATAGGTTCCGTTTTATCTTCTAATCTTGGTATAATAGTTATATCAAGTCCGGAAGTATACTCAATAGATTTTAATGGAGTAATCAATTAGGGAAAGCTTTTTGTACATAGATGTGATGTGGGGAAAAGGAAGGAGCAGACGACAATTAATGAACAACAAAAATAAAACGGTTGTCCGTTCGATGGATATATTAAATTTATTTATAGAGAATACTGAATTAACTTTTCAAGAAATTATTAATCTATCGGGGATTCCGAAATCATCGGTCTTTCGAATGCTTAGGTCATTAGAGGAAATGGAGTTCTTGGAAAAAGGTAATGACTCGAAATACCGACTTGGACTTTTGTTTCTCAAATTCGGTCAGCTAGTTTTAGGCAGAATTGATTTACGTAAGGTTGCTTATCCGTTTATGCATGAATTACATAATGACGTGAAGGAAGCCATTAACTTAATTGTTAAAGATGGAGATGAAGCCATCTATATTGAGAAAATAGACACAAAACAAAAGGTGCGATTGTATACTTCGATTGGAAGGAAAAGTCCGCTTTATGCTGGTGCCTGTTCACGGGCAATCTTATCCTTTTTACCTGATTCAGAAGTAGAGACATATCTTGAATCGATCAATCCAAAATCATTTGCAAACGGTACAATTACTGAAAAAGATAAAATTTATGAAACGATCAAACAAGCGAGAATCGATGGCTATACAATCAGTCATTCTGAATTGGAAAACCATACAGCTGCCATTGCTGCTCCAATCTTTAATCACAACGGAGAAGTGATTGCGGGAATAAGTATCGCAGGGATCGAAGCGAATTATCAGGATGAGAACATTGAGATCTACGCAAAGAAGGTAAAAAAAGTTGCTGAGGATATTTCAATGCAATTAGGCTATCGCAAATAAAATGAACGAGGCGGTCTCTGCATCAATTGGATGCGTGATCGCCTCGTTTTGCTTTTAAATACGGTTATGTATCAATGTTCAATCATTTAGCTCATTTATGAAGTGCTTTTAACTGAATGCCTATTGCTAATTTACGCAGCAGCTGCTCTTGTTTGATTAATTCTAATTCTGCCTCTTCAAGGGAAAACTTCTTGAATTGAATGTTAGAGTTTGGCTGCATCTGTGCTAAACAAGGGAGATCAACGGAAACTACTTGACCGATTTTTGGATATCCTCCTGTCGTTTGTCGATCAGCCATCAGAATAATAGGTTGTCCGTTTGAGGGGACTTGAATCGTACCGTACGTAACGCCTTCAGATAATAATTCAAATTTCTCTGACAGGCTGAGTGATTCGCCATCCAACCGATAGCCCATTCGATCAGCTTGCGTCGTTAATTTATAGGGCTTCGAGAAAAATGCTTGTTGGCTATCAGTATCGAAACGCTCAAACTCAGCACCATGTAACACCCTGATCGTTTGTGTTTTATCGAATGATATTAACTCTGTATAGTCGACAGACCAATTAAAGTGAGTCGTCATTTTTTCGAGCTGATGAATGAATGCCCGACTGATTGGATTGGAGTCTCCGCTGTCCAATACATCTCCTTTTTGTAATGCTCTGCCTTGAAGCCCTCCAATAGCTGCACGCAAATAAGTGCTTTTACTTCCCATAACTTCAGGGACCAAAATTCCCCCGGCGAATGCCACATAAGCCCTACACCCATTAATTGCGGACTTAAATTTTAAAACAGATCCTTTTCGAATCAGGATAGGTCTCCACATAGGAGCTTTTTCACCATCAATCGTAGGCTGTAGGTCTCCGCCGGTAATGGCAACCAACTCATCCGTGTCAAATTGGAGCGTTGTCCCTAAAAGTGTGATTTCAAGTGCTCCTTCGCCTTCATCATTTCCGACAAGTAAATTTGCAATTCTAAGAGAAATCGGATCCATTGCGCCACTTACGATGACGCCAAACTTTTGTGAACCGAATCTCCCTAAATCTTGAATGGTAGTCAATAATCCAGGATGAAGTACTTGAATGCTCATTGTTTCATCTCCTTATAGACAGCATACTCTTCAAGCGTTATCGGTACATAGCGGATTTTATCTCCAGCCTGTAACAGTGTTGGCGGTGAAAGTTCCGGAAGAAACAAATCAAGCGGAGTTCTGCCGATAATTTGCCATCCTCCGGGAGTTTCCAGCGGATAGATGCCTGTCTGTTTACCAGCAATTCCTACAGAACCTGGTGCGATGGCGAGACGCGGTGAATCCTTACGTGGTGTTGCAATTCTTTCATCCATCCCGCCCATAAACGGAAATCCAGGGGCAAAGCCGATCATATAAACTAAGTACTCATTTGACGAATGAATTTGAATCACATCTTCAACAGAAATGCCGTGATAACTTGCTACATATTCCAAATCCGGACCAAACTCGCCTCCGTACACGACTGGGATTGTTATTAGCCGCTCTTCGGATGTTGCACTTGTTTCTAATTGATCTAGCAGCGATAAGATAAACGCACTTACTTTTTTATAGGGACTTGCGAATTCTTTATCCGTGTTGGATAAAAAGACGGCAAAAGGATTGTAATAAATTGTCAGGCTATTGTAAGAAGGAACCGATTCAATCAATCCTGTAAACGGCTCTTTTTCTAATAGATTGCAAAGATTCTTTACTTTTTCATGGACGGCAAGGCTGATTCCATCACCTAACTGAATGACGAGCGCAGAATCCCCTAAGGGCCTTATGTATGCATTGATTTTCTGAACGGCCATTATAAACAGCTCCTTAAGGTTTCAAATTTCGGTATTTATGTTTTTAAAAACGGATATTGCTAACATTATAATTTGTTTTCAAATTTAAAATCAAGTATATATGTTAAGAATATTGCGATATTTACAATTTTCGAATAATTTTGCAAATAATATATTCAAGCGAAAATTTTTATGCTAGAATTTGTTTTAGTTTTAAAACTAATGTTCCGAATTTCGGGAACAGCGTGAAAGCTTAATATGATTAAACGATTATCAATGGAGGGGAGAAATATGTTTCAAGTAGATTTGAATTGTGATTTAGGGGAGAGTTTTGGTCGCTATCAACTTGGCGAGCAGGAGGAAATTTTGAAATATGTTACATCTGCAAATATCGCCTGCGGTTTTCATGGCGGAGATCCGAGCGTGATGAGAGAAACTGTAAAGATGGCCATTGCCAATGGTGTGAAAATTGGTGCGCATCCTGGTTTGCCGGATTTGAATGGATTCGGGCGAAGAGAAATGGCGATTACTCCTCAAGAAGGATATGACATGGTCGTCTATCAAATTGGGGCATTACAAGGATTTTTAATGACGTTCAATGAAAAAATGCAGCATGTAAAACCCCACGGTGCGCTGTACAATATGGCGGCAAAGGATCCAAAACTTGCCGAAGCGATTGCACAAGCAGTATATGATGTATCCCCATCCTTGATATTATTTGGGCTTTCCGGGAGTGAATTGACGAAGGCAGGAGAGAAGATTGGTTTACGAACAGCACATGAGGTATTTGCAGATCGCACGTATCAAGCAGACGGGTCGTTGACTTCTCGATCTCAAAAGAACGCGATGATTACAGATCAAGAACAATCTGTTGCGCAAATTGTAAAAATGGTGACAGAAGGGGTCGTAATTTCTGAGCAAAAAACAGAAGTTCCGCTGCGAGCAGATACCATTTGTATTCATGGTGACGGTGCACATGCACTGGCCTTTGCAAAATATATAAACGAAACATTGAAAAAGAACAATATTACTGTAGATGCAATCTGTAAGTTGGAGGTTAAAAATGAAAAATCCTAAAACTGATGCTACACAAAAAGATGGCAATGTTAAGGGGAAAAAGAAGGTAAGTAGAAGTGTGTTACTTGGAGCTGCCTTTTTAATGGCCACTTCATCGATTGGTCCTGGCTTCTTGACACAAACTACTGTATTTACACAGCAATTGGCTGCAAGTTTTGCCTTTGTTATTTTAGTTTCCTTACTACTAGATATCTTTTCACAAATGAATATTTGGAGAATCATTGCCGTTTCCGGATTGCGTGGACAAGAAATTGCCAACAAGGTGTTACCTGGACTCGGAGTTGTTTTGGCAATACTTATCGTAATTGGCGGTTTGGCATTTAATATCGGAAACGTAGCTGGCGCAGGTTTGGGTTTGAATGCCATGCTTGGTTGGGATCCGATTACGGGTGCTATTGTTAGTGCGATTTTAGCAGTTTTTATATTTGTCGTGAAAGAAGCAGGTAAAGCGATGGACAAAGTCACACAAGGTGCAGGGATTGTAATGATTCTCCTCATGCTGTACGTGGCATTTACTACATCGCCGCCGGTTGGAGAGGCGATTGTAAATACGTTTAAACCGGAGCAAATCAGTATATTCGCTATTGTTACACTTGTTGGTGGAACGGTAGGAGGATATATTACGTTTGCAGGCGGACACCGTCTATTAGACGCAGGTATTAAAGGTGTTGAATCATTGCCGGAAGTTACGAAAAGCTCTGTTACAGGAATTCTTGTTACCGGTGTTATGCGTGTGGCATTATTCTTGGCCGTACTTGGAGTAGTATCAAAAGGACTAGCGATCGATCCAGCGAATCCGCCAGCTTCAGTATTCCAGCTAGCTGCAGGTGACATTGGTTACCGTATGTTTGGTGTAATTATGTGGGCTGCGGCGGTAACATCTGTTGTAGGTGCTGCCTATACGTCGGTTTCATTTATCCGAACGTTTCACCCTCTTATTGAGAAGTTCCAGAATTGGGTGATCATTGCGTTTATCGTTATTTCAACAGTAACGTTTGCTTTTATTGGAAAGCCGGTAACAATCTTGCTTATTGTAGGAGCATTGAATGCCTTCATTTTGCCAATCGGTTTAGGTACATTATTAATTGCTGCACATAAGAAAAATATTGTTGGTACATATAAACATCCGATATGGTTGACGGTTACGGGTGCTTTTGTCGTGGTGATCATGGGTTATTTAAGTGTCGTGACTTTGATTGAACAAGTACCATTGGTTTTTAAATAAGGTAATAAGAAGACAAATTCGGGAGGGGTTTTATGGTGAACTATGAAATGTTAGAGCCGGAAGAAATAAGAGAGTTGATAAGAAAGCAAGAGATTACTGGTCCGACGGCAGGAATGTCAAAAGGGAATACACAAGCGAACTTGGTTATTTTAAAAAAGGAATATGCCTTTGACTTTTTGCTTTTCTGTCAACGGAATCCGAAGTCATGCCCTTTACTCGACGTGACGGAGCCTGGTTCATATATACCTGCCATGATTGCCGGAAATGCAGATATCCGTAAAGATATCCCGAAATATCGTATTTACCGGGATGGTGTTTTTACAGAGGAAGTCGCAGATATTACGGAGTACTGGGAAGACGATATGGTTGGCTTCTTGATAGGTTGCAGCTTTACATTTGAAACCCCACTCCTTGAGAGCGGTATTCCGATTAGACATATCGAGGAAAACTGTAATGTGCCGATGTACAAAACGAACATTCTTTGTAATAAAGCAGGCATGTTCGAGGGGCCGACAGTCGTGAGTATGCGACCAATGACGCCAGAGGATGCCATCCGAGCTGTCCAAATTACGTCACGATTCCCGGCAGTGCACGGAGCACCAATACATATTGGGGATCCTAGCCAAATTGGCATCATGGATATATCAAAACCTGATTTTGGTGATGCTGTCCCATTTAAACAGGGGGAGGTTCCGGTATTTTGGGCTTGTGGTGTGACGCCTCAAGCGGTTGCGATGGAAAGTAAACCATCGATTATGATTACTCATTCACCAGGACATATGTTCATCAGTGATATAAAGGATGAAGCATTCAGTGTGTTATAAATGTATGTGGAATCATATTTTCATAGTAAGATAGATTGTAAAGGTAAGGTGTGCAAAATACTCTTACTAAAGTGAGAACGGGACATAAGTAGAATAACCGTTAAATAAGAGGAAAGACATTATTAAAATATGGATATTTGAAAAATTGATTGGAATGCAGGGCGAGTGTAGCTGACGGCTACGCCTTTCGCTACAAGCAAAGCTTCCTGCGGGAATAGCGTGACGCCTGAGACTACAGGCTCAGGCCACGCCCGCGGAAAGCGTCCCGGAATGGAAATCAATTTTAACGTTCAGCAAAAAATCACTATTTTTCTCTGAGAGAAAAATAGTGATTTTGGGTTAAGTCCCGGCCACTTCGAACTTTGCTGTGATTTTTGGGACATGCTTTTGTCGATGAAAGGGGATTTAGATAGTGTTTAAAAAATCGACTGTTGCACTTATTGCCCTCATCTTAATCTGGGGAGCGAGCTGGCCAATCAATAAAATAGCAGTACCCTACTCACCGCCATTGCTTTATGCTGGACAACGTGCGCTTTTAGGAGGCATCCTGCTAACTGTTATCATTTGGAAGACTAGGGGAAAAATCAATTGGCGGGAAAACTGGCAAAAGTATTGTATTGGGGCTTTCTTTAATACGATCCTGTTTTTCGGACTTCAGACGGCGGGATTGCTCTATTTACCGAGTGGCTTGTTTTCCGTTCTTGTTTATTTTCAACCGATTTTACTTGGTCTTTTCGCTTGGCTATTACTCGGTGAATCTTTATCACCGGTCAAAATCTTCGCCTTGTTTCTAGGGTTTGTAGGGGTAGCGGTCGTTAGTGTGGATGGTCTGACAGTCCATGTTTCAGTAATCGGCGTTACGCTCGGTCTACTAACTGCTGTAAGTTGGGCATTCGGAGTAATTTACGTAAAGAAAATAAGCAATGAAGTAGATGCGTATTGGATGGTAGCGCTTCAATGTATCCTTGGCGGGGCTTTTCTTTTAGGTACCGGCTCGGTGTTTGAAAGTTGGTCTGCCATCGAATGGAATTGGCATTATCTATCAGGGCTCGGCTTTGGCGCGACCATCGGCATTCCATTAGCCTACATCCTTTACTACAGTCTAGTTAACGCTGGTGAGGCAAGCAAAGTTGGTTCCTATACGTTTCTCATTCCGATTGTCGCGGTTCTTCTCGGAGTGCTTTTCTTAGGAGAAACGGTGACCTATACACTTGTTATCGGGATGCTGCTAGTAGCCATAAGCATTTATTTTGTGAATTTCCAGTATAAAGTGAAAAACAATAGTATCAGTAAGGATTAAAGAATTGTTCGTTGATTACAATAGATTGCAAAAGAGACCGAAGCCCTTGATAAATAGGGGTTTCGGTCTCTATTGTTTTTAGTGTTATAGCATTCAGTGCATTCTTATTTTTGATACTGTAAGGATTAGCAACAAACTCTTGCACAAGTTTTTGAAGACTCTTTCCGTGCTGAGGATAGATCGCATATCTAACGGAAGCCTCTAGAAAAATTGATTGTTTCATTTCTTTATATCACTTATTACTAAATGGTACATTTAAGATAACAAAATGGTTACTAATTTCAAGCAATCAACTAAAAACTAAGGGACCATACAGTAGGAGGGAAACTATGCTTTACTACGAAATCGAGTGTAGTAGTTGTAGACAAACATTTAAATTATATGAAGGTACAATGAGATATAGACAATTCAAAGAAAGAGAGAGTATGACTTTTCGTTGTGAAGAGTGCAACTCAAAAATACGCATGGATGCAATAAAGAATTTCATGAACAACTTAAAGTAATCGGTGTTTGATTCGCAAAATTTTTACACCATAACAATTGGATTTGTACAGTGAAAATGAATAAAAATTAGTACTACCTCGCAACATGACAGAAATGTCACTTTCGATTTTGGTGCATCGATGTTAGGGGGAAATTAATTCGTTTAGTATGGTTGTGAAGGGAGTGGAAATCATGACTACAATTATACAAACAACAAACTTATCGAAATCTTACGGAAAAACACAGGTCTTAAAAAATATTGATTTGACCATTAAACAAGGGGAGTTCACTGCGATTATGGGACCATCCGGCTCGGGGAAGACGACATTGATGAATACTTTGTCGACGATTGATTCCTTTGACGGCGGTGACATTTGGATCGAGGGGAAATCCCTGTTAGATATGAAAAAGAAAGCTTTACGGGATTTTCGCCAAAAGCGAATGGGGTTTATTTTTCAGGATTACAACTTGCTGGATACGTTAACGGTGAAAGAAAATATTCTATTGCCTCTTTCGTTACAAAAAACACCTGTCGCTGAAATGGAGATGCGATTAGAGAAAATCGTAGAAGCATTAAATATCGAAGCAATCTTAACCCAATATCCTTCTGAAATTTCCGGAGGGCAAAAGCAGCGGACGGCAGCAGCGCGGGCGATCATTACAAACCCTGCCATCGTGTTTGCCGATGAGCCAACAGGTGCGCTCGATTCAAGGTCTGCCACTCAACTCCTTGAACAAATTCAATTGCTTAATCAAACCTTTCAGACAACGGTTTTGATGATTACCCATGATCCCTATGCAGCGAGCTACTGCCAGCGTGTTATTTTTCTGCGGGATGGAAAATTCGTGAACGAAATGTTTAAAGGAGAACAATCGGAAAAAGAGTTCTTTGACAGAATCCTCACAATCCAGAGTGCGATAGGGAGTGACAAACGATGAACTTAATTGATTTATCGTGGCGGAATATGAAGCGGAATTTCCGTTTGTATACAATCTATTTCATTTCGATGCTTGTCGGGGTTGTCATTTACTTTACGTTTTCCGGTCTCATGTTTAATGAGGACGTCGTCGCAGCAATCCAAAATAAAGAAAACTATCAAACCGTTATTTTGATTGCTTCGATTATCGTCTTTTTATTTGTTGTGTTTTTTATTTTATATGCGAACTCCTTCTTTATGAAACAGCGGAAAAAGGAATTCGGCATGTATTTGCTTTACGGGATGAAAGAAAGACAAGTTGCCACAATGATCTTTTTTGAAACATTATTCCTGAGTGCGATTGCTGTATCCAGCGGAATTTTAATCGGTGGATTACTATCGAAATTTTTCGGTGCCGTACTAATGAATCTCATGCGCTATAATGAGGACATTTCTTTTTCTTTCCCGCTTGAAGCCATCACGTTAACAATACTGTTATTCGCTTTACTCATCGTCATCATTACGATTCAAAGCTATTTCAGTGTTCGTCGCGTACAGTTAGTGGAATTATTTCATGCAAAAGAAAAGATGGAAAAACCGATTAAGTTTTCTTTTTGGTTAGCGCTCTTATCAATTATTTTAATCGTTGCGTCTTACTACACGATCATGATGGCGAGCGAAACGGACATCTGGAAAAATCAATTTACGGTAACATTTAGTGCTACTACCGCCGCATTGATTGTCGGGACGTATTTATTTTTCCGCCAGTTTTCCGGTTGGATTTTACAAAAAATGAGTCAAAGTAATCGATACTTTTCCGGGAATAAAATGCTGTGGATTTCTTCACTCCGCTTTTCGATTCGAGGAAATACTATAAACTTTACATTTAATTCTTTAATTAGTGCGATGATCATCTTTACGGTTGGATTTATAGCGGTAGACTACGCCATTAAAGAAGAGGTTGTAAAAAAAGAGTTTCCAAACCATCTTGCCTTTTCCACACAAGATGAGGAAACACAAAACGAAATTGAACAACTCATCAATGATTCACATCCGATTATTGCTCATGAAACGATTACGGGTATTCAAACAGAAAAAATCCAGAATCGAAATGCATTCTTAACGTATCCTGAATATTACACAGAGGAGTTTTACCTTTTCCCTGAGTCCCAGTTAAATGCAATTGTTGACTTACGGGGAGTGGGTGAGAAAGTGGAGTTGGAAGGGGAAGAAGCCATTGTTTTAACAAGGGGCATCGACGAACCGATCAAATATAAAAATCCTCAGCCTGAAGTGACCGCGTTTGAAAACGAAACATTTCGTATTATTGAAAAAATACGTTACCCGTTACTAAGTATCCCAACGAATTCTGGGCAAGGTTCGAAGCTCCAACCATCTGTACTCGTGATTTCAGACGAAGCGTTTGAGCGTGTAAAAGGAAACCATCTTCTGTCTTCCATTGAAATTTATCAAATTGAAGATGCAAAAACCTCCAATGATATATCAAGAGAAATCCACGATATTGTGATGCAAACAGAAGGGGCCTATTATTCGGCATTTGTCGATATGTATAGTATCGATACAGAGTCATCCTCTTTAGTATTGTTCTCTGTTGCGTTCTTTGCAGTCATTGCTTTGTTTGCTTTAGGAAGTGTTATTTACTTTAAACAACTAAGGAAAGCGACTGAAGAGCGGGAACAGTACAGCATTTTAAGAAAAATGGGTGTTGAGGAGAAGGAAATTAAATCGATTATCCGCAAACAACTGCTGTTCGTATTTTTACCGCCACTTATTCTTGGAATGGTACACAGCTGGTTCCTTCTATACTATTCCGTCATCCTTGTTATAAAAGACCTGCCTTCTTTAACAACGATCATCTTTTCGGTCATGGGGCTTTATGTGTTAACATATTTAATCTTTTACGTGTCCTCCACATCGATCTACTATAAAATTATTAGTGAAAAAAACACACGGTGAGTTTAATCATCGTGTGTTTTTTTCAGCTGTAAATATAAATCATCGTCTTTTGGAAAGTGGATAATAAATTGGGTATACACGCCAACTTCCGATGTGCAACTTATATAATGGCCGAGCTTTGTTGATAAGTTTTGAGCTAAATATAACCCCATCCCTGTAGAATTTGTATGTGTTCGTCCAGTTTCTCCGGTAAAGCCATGATTGAAAATTCGCGGTAGATCTTTTTGACTGATGCCAATTCCGCTGTCTCGAATGATCAGTCGTTTTTCCTTTGGTGTTTCGGAGACGGAAATGGTGATTTCTCCGCCAGGTTCTGTATATTTTAAACTATTTGTTATGAGCTGATTGACGATAAACTGAAGCCATTTCGGGTCACTTTGAACGTCAAGAGTTGCTGCGTTTATTTCGATGCGGATTTTTTTGGAGAAAAAAGTTTTCGCATGTGCTTTAATGGTCTCTTTCACAATCCGGATCCCGTCACAGTTCTGAATATCGTAATCCTGGTTAAAGCTATCGAGTTTGGCATAATAGAGCGCCTGATCCACGAAGTTTTCAATTTTCGTGATTTCTTCCCTTAAACTATCCTTGTCCATATCGGTTTGCTGGAGTAGGCGGAGAACGGCTATCGGTGTTTTAATCTCATGGAACCAGGAGACGATGAAATTGTAATGTTCCTTCTGCTTATCTTGAATCCGGTTCATTTCACGGATATGCTCACGTTTCAGCTCATCGATATATGCTTTAGCAAATTCTCCTTCCAGCGAAAAACTATCATACTGTTGGCTTTTCATTTGTTGGATTATCCGTACATTTTGCTGGTAGCGGAATATTAAAAAACCGATCAAAACAATTACGGATAGGGCAAACGCATAGAAAAATGTCCCCCAGTCCAATCCGTCATGGCTGTCGGTAAAAAATATGGCAGCCACGACTAGAAAACTGACGAGATATAAATAAATATAAGGCTTTTCATAGTTGAGATAGCGCAGGAATTTCATTCGATTAAATACCCCATTCCTTTTCGGGTAACGATGAACTCCTCGATTCCGAGCGCGGCAATTTTCCGGCGCAACCGATTGACATTCACGGTAAGGGTGTTATCATCGACGAATTGATCATCATTCCATAGTGCCTGCATCAAATCCTCACGCGAAATGATTTTTCCGATATTGCGCATCAGTAATTGTAAAAGGATAAATTCATTGCGGCTGATTTCGGTCCTTGTTCCGTTATATTCAATCGTTGAATTCGTGACATGTAATTTCAACCCCCGGTGGAGCAGTTGGCTATTACTATCTTCTTCATACGTATATTTCCTGCGGATGAGTGCATTGATTTTCGCAAGAAGGATATCCAGATCAAAAGGCTTTTGAATAAAATCATCGCCACCCATATTAATCGCCATAATGATATCCATATTTTGATTTCTGGATGACAGAAATATAATCGGCACTTTGGAACAGGCACGGATTTGCTGGCACCAGTAGTATCCATCAAAAACCGGAAGATTAATATCTAGTAAAACAAGGTGTGGGCTCTGGTGCTCGAATTCCGTAAGCACGTTGTCAAACTGGGTCACTTCAACGACGTCATACTGCCACTTTTTCAGCGTATCCGCGACAATCCCTCTAATTTTTTCATCGTCCTCGACAATCATTATTTTATACATAAAATCCCTCATCATCGTAAAATGGTTATTCCTTTTATTTTAGCATAATGTATAGGGACTTTTTATATTGGGACGGTTCTGGAGCTTTGACAGAGGAATCTGTACGATAAAAAGCGCCCCCTGAAAAATTCAGAGGGGCGCATGATTCGTTTAGTTATGACACAAAAATCAACTAGGCAACTTCAATTTTCCTTTTTGTCTTTATACATATAAGCATCCGCCTCTTGTACAAGCTTCTGAAAACTCTTTCCGTGCTGAGGGTAAATCGCATATCCGACAGATGCCTCGACGTTCGGAAAGTTTTCTGCATTTTGCAGAGTGATCGCTTGTTGCAGTTCTTTTACATAGGCGTTGGCTGTGTTTTCTTTCATATTGTCTACCAGAACAACGAATTCATCGCCGCCCCATCTTGCAACTAAATCATGTTTCGTCACAAATGTATTCAATGCTGTGGCAACTTGTATGAGTAGTTCATCGCCTTTATGGTGACCGTATTTATCGTTTACTTCCTTAAATTTATTCAAGTCGAGCATGATGACCCCTAATGATTGTTTCTTTATATCGCTTATCTTTGCAACCTTGTGAAAGTATTCTTCTACTGTACGTCGGTTATATGTACCGGTTAGCGGATCTCTTTCAGACAAGTATTTGACCTTATCAAATTGCTTGCCGGCCCACCAGGCGATACTAAGGAAAAGGGCTGTTAAAACAAAAAATGTCCAATAAAAGGGGAATGCTAAATACTGATGATAGTAGAAATAACGGATTATATTAAATAAGAGAACGATTCCTGTTGCCAATATTCTTCCCTTGTAGGGCATTTTATCACCTTGCTTACTTCGATATTTTAAAAAGTAATTTTATAATATTCCCGGAATTCTGCCAAGTGAGTGGGGAGGATTTCCCACTCATCGAATTTTGTTTAAAATCCTCACTCGGTACGTCTTGAACATAATATATACCATGATGTATATGAGAATCGAGGAGATGACTATATTGCACATGGCCCCTGTTAAAAAGGTGAATCCGCTCGAATGGGAATTCACAATGCCTGTATAAGTATGTTCCATCGCATCTATGTATTCTACTTCATCGAATTCATCGACTTTTGTACTTCGATCGAGAAGTAAGCTCCCGACCTTATAATTTAGAAAGAAAAGCAATGGCCAAATAAAAGTGCCTAGGACACCGCCGACAAGAGCCGAAACGGTATTCGCCTTCAGGAGTCTTGCCATACCGACTGAAAGAACGGGGCCGAGTCCGAATGTTGGAAGCCAGCTAGGGATAAAACCAATCGTTACTCCTGACGCAACTTGATGTGGACCAGATTTAAGCCGAAATAGACGGATTAAATTATATTTAATGACGCGTGTTATTTTCATAGATGTCTATCCTCTCCAAGTACTTCTTCGTCACAACCGCAACAATTAAATATCGATGCGCCTTTTATAGACTGATTATACCGAACTTAAGGAAATCCTTTTGTTATTGTATTAAATGGACAAATTGTTTCATGAAAAATATACTGTAAAAAAATTATACACTATATGTCTAAATGTAAAAATGAGCAATACGAGAAAAAGCACCCCCTGAAAAATCAAGAGGGCACTATTGGCGAACACGCAAAGGCATAAGTTCAATGCTTACTTTTTTAAGTATCGCTACCACCACAATAAGAAGCGACGACAGCAGCCATTGCTTTGGCGCTTATAATGAGGCTTTTTTCATTAATATCAAATTTAGGATGATGGTGTGGATATGCTTCACCTGACTCTGGCATCGCCCCAACATAGAAGAAGCATCCCGGTACTTTTTCTAGATAGTAAGCAAAATCTTCTGAAGGGGGCAGTGGGGGCGTTTCTAAGATTGCTTCGATTTCAGGAATCGATGCTTGTTCAAGAACTTGGCGTACGTGTTCAGTTACTTCTGGATGATTGTATAGAACAGGATAGTCATTGTTATAATCTAGACTACATTCTACTCCAAATGATTTTTCCAGTCCTTCTGTAAAGGCGCGTACCTCGGATTCTATTATTTCCCTCGTTTCAGGGGTCATTGTTCGCACATCGCCTTCGATTGTCACGGCATCCTTTATTACATTAAACGTACCTTTTCCATCCAGATTTCCAATCGTTACGGAAGCTGTATCAAATGGGTTAAAGCGGACACGGGGCTAAACCACAGGAAACGAAAGACTCGATTTATATCGGTTCACAGTTTGTCGTGAATGCCCAGCAAATTTTAGGCCGCCGTATTAGTCCAGTGAAACCGGCAGTTGTTTCGGTTTGTCACTTTGAAGCATTAAATCCCTTCAACGTTATTGCCGATTCGGTGAAAATTAAAGGGACGGTTCGAGTGTTTGATGAAGAAACACGTGATCAAATTGAGCGTGAGCTGGAAGATGTGCTGAAGGCGGCATGTTTAGTGATGAAGGCCGATTACGATTACGATTATGTGCGCGGCTATTCGGCTGTAATTAATGACCGTGAGACGACACAGTTCTTCATCGAGCAGGCGAAAGAAACACCGGGTGTGGAAGAAGTAGTCATTTGTGAACCGGAAATGGGTGGAGAGGACTTTGCCTATTATTTAGAAAAAGTACCGGGAACATTTTACTTCACAGGTGCACGCGATCCTGAAAAAGAAGAAGCGTACCCGCACCACCATCCAAAGTTCGATATTGACGAGCGTGCACTTTTAGTTGCTGCAAACACGCTTGCCAAGGCAACGTTGGAGTATTTGAAGAAGCATGCTGTAAGTAGTGTGAGTTAAGGATAGAGGGGTTATAGGACATAACATCGTTTTGGGTGTTATGTCCTTTTTTCGGGGCTTCGATTAACAAAGATTTTTATTCTTTTTATAAGATGATTTGAGCGATAACCAATTGATGAGCATCAGCATCATTGCAGCGATAAGCGCAATACCCACTATTTCGGCAGTTTCTTTAAAATCAGATGGGATGCCTTTGAAAATTAATGTCAGCAATGCGAACATCACAAAAAACTTAAATGAATTTTTTACTAAGCGTTTATTTTCTTTTGAATAGTCCGTACTTGTAAAGATAGCAGCATATTCAATACCGGATAAAATATATCGAATTAAAATATACCCAGCAGGAATTACTATGTTGATAAAGGCAAAGAATTCATTTTTCATAAAATCTTTATTAGAGAATTGAATGGAAATTAATAAAATGACATTAACTAAAATTACTAATAACAAAGCTTCACTGAAAAAACCTTTGATTTTATTTCTCTTATACTCGTCTGATGGTAAAAAGAACAGTAATGAATTTTTCATAATTATTCCTCCCAAAATAAATCATTTAATGTTAAATTGAGCGCTTTTGCAATGGCAATACAGAGTGTTAACGAAGGATTAAACTTGTTGTTTTCGATTAACCCGATCGTCTGACGTGTAACGCCTGTCCGTGCAGCAAGCTCATCTTGTGTCATATGTAATCCCGTACGTATTGACTTCACTTTATTCATTTTCGCTTCTCTCCTATTTCATATTCGGTATTACAACTGACTTAAATGTAACATATAAATTGCGTACGCGCAATATATATATTACATTAAAGCAATTTATATTTTGCATTCAACAAAATCCAGATAATGTTCAGGGGAATTTAACAAGTAGTAACAAAAATGAAGCTTCTTAATATAATGAAAAGGTGCGGATGGTTTTTACATAATTGCGGCTTGTAGTTGGATGAAAGTCACATCGGTTTAATAATTGGCATAAAAGGCAAGAAAGTTGATATATCAACGTTTCGATACATTACTTTTCAGTCATTTATTACTTTATTTTGAAAAGTTTCAAAAAAATGTTTACAAATAATGTGAAGGTGAGTATACTTACAAAATAATCAAAAAATTCTAAGGAGGTCGAAGAACATGATCGTTATCAATAAATTAATGTCACTAGATATTACAACTTCAATGAAAACAAAAATCACACATTCGACCAGACTGGAATGGATTGCTTAAACTCTTTAATTGATTAAGTATGCCCATACCGCCGGGAGAAGTGTGCCCCTGCGGTATTTTTATGCCTATTTTTAACCGCAGGGGGAGTCTCTCTGCGGTTTTTTCCATTTTCAGGGCACTTTAAGGAGGTGATAATCCATGGTACTAAACTTTTTTACACTTTCAATCGCTATTTCAAAGCGGGAGCGTGAAATCTCTCGTGAGCAAGCACTACATGAAGAAAAAGTAAAACGAATTTTTGAAGAGAACAAGCGAAAAGTAGAAGATTACACGCGTCATCGTCATTACTAATTTGATTATTTAAAAACAATGAAAGGTGGGAATTGAAATGATTTTTATGAGTAAGAGAAGGTATGCAGCTTTATGGTTGGAGAAGGATTCCACCTAGCTACGAATAAAAATGTTGATGTTAATACTTAGGTCACGTGAAGGTGTAGCTTTGAAAGAAAAAGAATCCATTTTGAAAGATTGATCAAAATGGATTCTTCCATATTAGATATAAATTAGTTTTTTATAAAACGTAGAAACGATTTCACAAGAATGAAAAAGATGTTTTGTAAAAGTAAAATTGCTTAGAGGTGAATTATTCTGAAAAAGATTCTTTTAATACTGATGTCTATATTAATTGTAAGTGGCTGTGTAGAAGTAACGACAACATCCATATCTATCGAAAAAAATTTACCTAAAAAAATAGAAAAGATTCTTCAAGAAAATTCTATTGATAAAGAAAATCTTATACAACTTTTTTCTAATGGAAAAGACACTTATTACATTGTTTATGAAACGAACAAACGAATAGATGATATTCCTGGATATAGTTATACATTCGATTCAGAAGTGACAATTAATATTAGCGATGGGGAAGAAACGGACAAGATTTCACGCTATATTTTTAAATTAACTTCAAATATTAATTATAAGACGATAAATCTTAAGTTAAATGGTAATCCAGCTGCATTTGATGTTGTTACACATTATTAAAATAATAAGCTTATTAAGTAAAATCCAAAAACGCTCCATTCAAAGTTTGGAGTAAATTTGTCTGATTGAAGAATATCTTTTACTCACGCAAAGTTCGCACCAAACCAGAAAAAGAAAATCACCACACCTATATTTAAGAAAGTAACTACGGCAGCTATACTAGGAATCAATTTCCGTTCGTCCTTAGATGTAAGTGTTGAATACCCCTCGATTTTTTTATCTTGTTGATATTTTTTCCACGATTTGGATAATAACATTTCTTTCACTCTCCCACATAGGTTAAAACTAGTAATCTAAATTCTAGTATGTTCAGTGTGAGACTTTTTCATACAGAGATTCCCTAAAGATAGGAGGAAAATAATGAAAAAAGAAATAATTAATTTTGATTTTACAAATGGTACTACAGTTAGTGAAGATGATGTAAGTTTTTATTTCAATGTATTAAATGACGATGCCTTGTTTATTCAATTTGTAAGAATATACTTTGAAGAAGTCGAGAAAAAATTATATGTTTTATTTGATATAAAAAATAAATTTGACCACAATATTCTCGTAAAATTTGGAAGAGACGAAAATGAAGATGGTGAAAAACTTGAGTCTTTAGAAGTTCCGACAATCCTTATCAAAAAAGATGAATTAAAACAAAATGTTATAGGTTATAACCATCTAGGAGATCTTGAGCGTTCTCTATATATAGAGATTAAAGTAGTTAATGAAGCTCAAACTGAAATTGTGAGGCATTTAGGTTTTAATATAAAATTCTTCGCCTAATAATTGCGAATTTATTATTAGTGTTGAATAAAGTTTGATTATTTCAGGATGAGAATATTCAAATAAATCGCCCCTATAATTGAATAAAGCACTTTTCTTATTCAAGAAAAGCGCTCAATCGTTAAAGTTTATTTTACTTTTTAAATAGTTTTATCTAACAATACCTAAATTATCAAATGGATAGAATCTAACATTGGCTGTTCCTAGAACCTTATCCATTGGTACTAATCCTACATTTGGATCTCTACTATCAGTAGTTTTCCTGCGGTTATCTCCTAAAACAAATAAATAACCCTCTGGTATTTCTTCATAACCTGTTAAAGATTCTAAATTGAAATTATATGTTAGTGGAGCATGATCTGTTAATTTTTCTTTATATTCATCTAAATAAGGTTCTTCGAATACTTCACCATTAATATAAAGGATATCATTCTCGTATGAAATTGAATCTCCCGGCAAACCTACCACGCGCTTAATATAATCTTCACCAATCGGTGCTTCAAATACTATGACCTCAAATCTTTCTATACCAGATATTTGCTTACTAAATTTATTAATAATAACTCTGTCTCCGTCCTCATATGTTGGCATCATTGAAGAACCATCTACTACAATTGGTGAAAAAATAAATGTTCTTATAGCGATAACAAAAACAACTGCAACCGCAATAGCTATAAACCAATCTAATAATTCTTTTTTCTTTGATTTCTCCAAAATAACAGCGCTCCTTTAATTACTCTAAAATAAATCATTTCTTCTTTCACTGTTCTGTCGTGTTAGAAGTAATATTTCACTTCACAATTTAACCTTAATTGTAACATAAACCCACCACTTTTTTGAGACGTTATTCAACTAAATGGCCCTATAACGGAAAAACGCGATCTGACCCAGAAACATTAGATGTAATTGGAATTATGTCTGGAGAATAAGTATTTAAAATATTCCTGAACAACGGTTTAGGTGCATTTTAGATTATACTGGTTTTAATCAACCTAACACGTAAGGAGTAACTATGAACGCTAAACGTCAGTATTTCAAATTGAATGAAGATGATATCTTAGGTATTGTATTGGATTAAGCATATGGTGTTTCAAATAGATGTTACAAATCCTGAACAAAAAGTGATACTTCAAAGGCTAATTACCAAATTAGATACAGAATCAAACAAATAACCACACATTTCAAATACAATAAATGTACCAAATCCCGCTTTGAGAAGGTTTTTGAATCTATCTAGTGGAATATAGATATATACAATTATTGGAAGGGGGATATTAGTGAAAAAGAAATTAAGTTTATTTTTACTATCTACAGTATTGGTTTGTGGTATTTTTACATTTTCAAATAGTGCTTATGCAATTATACAGTTGAAAGAATTAAAAGATGACAATTATTCTACGGAGGTTCAAACTCTAACAGTTTTAGATTCCCAAGGTGTTTCCTACTTATCTACAGAAGAAGATTTACACACACCTTCTGGATTACCTATTTATAAAACTGAAGTATATTATGCCAACTTAGATGAATTAAGACAACAACCTGAGTTTTTCGAATTTAAAAAAGATGTTGAAGGGCATTTGTATAAAGGTACTCTAGAATTATATCAAGCCGAAATAGAAGACGACGGTAGCTGGAAAGCAATGTATAGTGGGGTAATCTCTAGAGTCGAATCGTCTAATTAATAACAATTCCAATTTATACAAGTTGTTTTCAGATAACGTTCCCAAATGAAAGTTTGGATATACACTAAAAAGCGGGAAACGTTGATTTAATAACGTTTCTCGCTTTTCTTATCGAACATTGTTTATACGTGATTTTATGCCAGTCAATGAAACGTTACTAAAGCAGCTTTTATACTTGTGGGGCATAAACTTTAACGATATGAACCTATAACGGAAAAACGCGCTTTTCTTATTGAAGAATCGCGCCCAGATTGTGGAATAAGGGATCGTCATATTCGTGTGGTATACTACCTTACATAAAAAAGGACAAATACGATTTTGATTACGGGACTAGACTGTAATTATGTTACCAAACGTCGGTTTGGGAAGGTTATACTTCAACTAACGAAGAAGGATACTTTAAGAACAGAGGGGGAAATTAATGAGAAAAATTTTTATTGGGGTAGCTATAATAACGATACTTTTAACTGTTTTTCTAATAAATAATCACAAACAAACTCCCACTGAAGATGATGTATTTAAAATTACAAAAAACTGGTCTCCAGCAACTGAGGAAGTCTATTTTGTTAGAAAAATAGACGGGGAATGGTTATCTATTTTTAGAAATACTCATTCAATTATATTTGCTAGGTTAGAGCAAAACTGGTTGGGTTATTGGGAGATGAAAGATGATAATGGAAGTAAAACTACAATAGCTGCTACTGAATATCCACCTTTTCAAGGTGATGAATTCAGTTGGAGCGCAGGTTCCAGAGGAAAAAAATCACACTACTTTGGTCAAATTATTAATCCTGATATTAAGAAAATAGAAGTTGAAACACATAAAAATTTCTTTAAAAATGCTTTAATAATTAGTTCGGGAGGAGCTCGTTTTTTCATAACTATATCTGATGGGAAATTAGAATTGCCTGTAAACATTAGAGGTTTTTCTGAAACTGGAAAATTAATTTATTCTACAATTAAACCAATTAAAGAGGGGCAATCTAATTAAATAGTTTTCACCTAATGGGTGTTTAGTGCAACAAACACTACAAAATGTGACCAAACATCGCTTTGGGAATGTTCTTAAAGGGTTGGGATGTGTTATGTTGAATATTACATCTATTATTTCTTTACATTAAAAGGCGTGGTGATTTCATTTGCAAGTACTTAAAAATAACGGTTATAAATTTATCGAATTTATTGAAACAAGGGAAGAAGATATTACTTTGTATCAACCTCTTAGGGGTTCTTTTGCAGTATTAAAGTCTTCAGGAAAATATCTTATGTGTTACAACACTTGGCGAGAACAATGGGAAGTACCTGCTGGTCATAGGGAAGTAAATGAAACCCCAAAAGAATGTGCCATAAGGGAGCTCTATGAGGAAACAGGACAAATAGTAAAAGATCTTGATTTTAAAGGTTTAGTAAAGACCCAAAATATTTCAACTGGTAAAGTAAAATATAATCCTATTTATTTTGCATATATAAATGCATTACAGCCATTTTTAAGAAATACTGAAACCTCCAAAATATGTTTATGGGATTTAAAAGAAAAGATTGAATGTGTGGATGAAGTTGATTTTGCAATCCTGAATACTTTATCAATCCAATATACAAATAACGTTCCCAAATGACGCTTTAAGAATATTTATTATATAATGTGTTTAATTTAGAGAATACTTGATTGGAGTTGGTTGTCAAAGTGAAACTATTAGTACCAATGAATGAAGATGAATATAACACATACATAAAAGATAAAACGCAGAGGTATGCTCTCACACTTGAAGAAAACACTTTTGAAGTAATAAACGAATCTGCTTTTCTAAGGGCAGAAAAGGCAATTAGCGGGTATTTGTCCAATGGATTTAACACAAAAAATCATGAATTCTATAATGTTATAGAAAATAGAAAAGTCGTAGGATATGTATGGTTAAAAGTAGTTGAAGAAAACAAAAGTGCTTTTTTGTATGAAATATATCTCAAGGAAGATTTTCGTTCAAAAGGAATTGGAAAAAAGGTGATGAACGAACTTGAATCCCTTTTATCAAATCGAGAAATTGCCTTCTTTAAACTACATGTTTTCGGAAGCAATGAACATGCAATCAATTTATATAATAATTTAGGATTTCATGTTGCAGGTATCAACATGTATAAAGAATTAGTTAAATAATATTTTGTATATAATATGAATCTCAATTTCAAAAAACGTTCCCAAATCAAAGTTAGGTAACTATCTCCTCATTCATTATTTGAATGGGGTATTTATTTTGGCTGCTTATTCACTAAATGCAACCAAACGTCGCTTTGTGAACTTTTATATTATTCAGTCTATTAATTTGGTAAGATTAATATGGAGTAAAAATTTTCCTTAAGGGGGACTTTAAAATGTTTAAAGCTGTATTATTTGATTTAGATGGAACTTTATTGAATCGTGATAAATCGGTTGAGCTTTTTATAAACCAGCAATACGAAAGATTGTATGAGTTACTTTCTCATATTCCAAAAGAGCAATATATTTCACGATTTATTGAATTAGATAATCACGGATATGTTTGGAAAGACAAAGTATATCAACAACTGATTTCTGAATTTAATATCCCTTCTTTAACGTGGGAAGAACTTCTTCAAGATTATGTGAAACAATTTAAGCATCATTGTGTAGGATTTCCTCATATTCACAAAATGCTAGAGGAGCTAAAAAATAATAAAATCGCTTTAGGTATGATTACAAATGGATATGGTCAGTTCCAAATGGATAACATTAAAGCCTTAGAAATTGAGAAATATTTTGATGTAATCTTAGTATCCGAATGGGAAGGAATCAAGAAACCTAATCCCCAAATCTTTATGAATGCATTAGAACAATTAAATGTAGAGCCTTCGGAAAGTGTATTTATTGGTGACCATCCTGAAAATGATGTAAAAGCTGCCCAAAATGTAGGAATGAAGGGGATTTGGAAAAAAAATAATCAGTGGACTGATATAGAAGCCGATGCAATAATTGATGATTATTTAGAACTTCCTTTGTTGTTGAAAAAATTAGATTTTAATATACATAGCCATACAAAATAACGTTCCAAAACGAAAGTTTGGGGACACATTAAAAAGGCACGAACGTTGTTAAATCAACGTTTCGTGCCTTTTAGTATGAACTTTGGTTATGCAGCATTTTATACAGATGTTGCAAACCGTTGATGGAACGGTGTTTATACTTGCTAAGCTTGTTCTTTAATTTGCATAAAACTTTTATAGAAAAGCTCTTACCGTTATTAATTAGAATCTTTTCTTACTCCACAATATGGCCCGTTTACTGAATAAGAAACCCTACATTCATTCCCTACATTTTTCTCCACCTTTATTAAAAGACCACGAGAGGCTGTGTGGAAAGAAATTTCAGCCAGCCTCATATCCTTTTAATTCCATCTTAAGTAACAATTAAAAAGCTTTCGATCTACAGCTTTTGATGCAATTTTTACATAACTGTAATTTATGGCAAGTTATCCTAGTTTATTGCGATAAAGTTATTGTATTATATTTAAGTGTTGTGGGATGGCTAAAGCCCATTATGAGAGTTAAAGACTACAGAGTGGAGGGGAACCATGAAATTCTTCAAAAAGATGTCTAAATATGAGCAAAGTAATTGGAAAAGTGGGGCAGTGCTTGGCTTTTATACTTATATGTTGCTGCTTTTTATCAATTATATTTGTGGTTTAATATCGGAAAGTGAGCCCCTGACTTCAGGAATAATTTTTTGGTCTGGAATTTTAGTAGCCTTTGGATACGAGTTAGTACTAAATTTAAAGTCTAAGAAGGATATAAAAAATTAAACTGATAGGCGTCATTGCTTTAATAATCCATCGATCAATCCTCTTATATTCAGATTCTTTTCAGAAATCTACCATCGCGCCTATTCACAAAGTTTCAGGATATACATAAAAAATGGATAAATAGAATTCCAATAAAAATGCGTAAATCATTAACTTGAGAATGTTTACGTATTTTTATTGTGCTTCTAAACTACAAATTAAAATTTTTTCCATATTTTTGGTTTAGATAGGTTTAATAGATCGTTTCATTGTGTATTTACATAATATAACACTTTGTAAATTATTGTATTTGGTTAATATAAAAAATTATAAATAATGAGGAGAGATTCCCAATGAATAATATTTTTGAAAAAGTAAATATCCGAAAAAATGTTGAAACACTTAGAAATGCTATGATTAAGTCTGGTATGGAAAATGGTTTAAACCATCCAACGACTGTTAGTTTAAGCCAAAAATTAGATAAGTTACTAAATGAATACACTGTCATTTTCAGCAATGAAGTTAGTGCTTAACAATCGCTCGCATCCCTAATAACATAAAGTAACCAAAAGACGCGAATGCTGTGGGAAACTACGACTTTCGGGTCTTTTTAGCGATGGTCGAAATTTTATAGCTGTTATTAGTCTAATTTTAAAAATTGATTTTGCTATGAATTTTGCAAACCAAGCTATATAATGTGCTCCAAGTATAAATAGTATCCCGAATCCTTATTTTTACATTTTAACGTTTTAATTGTAAACTGGTTTCATCAGGGGGGGAGCTATGAAAAAGTATATAATGTTGTTCTTAATATTACCGGCATTACTGTTATCAGCTTGCGTATATAATGAAGAAGAAAAAATGCAAGTTTACTTAGAAAAAAATAGTGAAATATTTTATAAGTTTTCAGTGAATGATTTTAAAGAGGGAAACTTATATATAGAGGTTAAGATGCCACCCAATTTCGAAAGATGGAGCAATGAAGCTGTAGAAAATGATTTTACTATTGAAGTAAAAGCAATATTGGAAGCTGTAAAGAAATATTCTGAGAAACATTTAGATGAAGTAAAGGATGTTTCTATTTACATTGTCACATTCGAATCAAACAAAACCGTTGCAGAAATAAATGTAAACAAGAATACGTTATTAGCGAATAATTGGTTGGAATTAGATAGACTTGAACTATCTAAAATTGTGGATAGCTACAAATTTGATGGTGTATCTAATTAGTCACTCAACTATATACCATACATAAAGTATCCTAATAACGGTGAAAGAAATTTTGGTAGTTTTATGGTAATGTTATCTGAAAAGCAGGTGAGCTAAATGGGATTCTTATTAAAACTTTTTAGGATTTTCTTCATTTTTTGTAGTTCCGATTGTGATCGTAGGGGCTATTTTTAAAAATATCTATATAAATATAGATACAGGTGCTGAAAAATATAGTTGGATTAGTTTAATTGCAATTTTTATTTTTATGTATGTATTATATCGAAACAAATATCAATTTAACGGATGGGATGAGCGAAAAGATAAAGAAAAGTTATCAAAAGGTATTTCATTAACCCTTATAACTCTTTCAGCAATTTTACTTTCGTTACCGCTTATTTTTAGCTATTTAAATATTTAAATCTCCCTTAATAAAACCGGTAACGTTGTTGTAGCAGCGTTTACCGGTTTTTATGTGCGCCCGGCATGCGTACGAACTATAGGGTGCAAGTCCCGAACCCCGAAGACAGAAGTAGAGGTTAGCCAAGAGCAAGGGTGTCCGTGGTGACGCGGAATCTGAAGGAAGCTGGAGGCAAAACACCGGTCCGAGGAACACGAATCTCATAGAAGGCTAGGTGTGATTGGATGAGTTTGCATAACAAAACAAAGTCCCTTCTGTCGAAGGTCATATTTAGTAAATGAGGCGGATAGATGGTGTGAAAGTGCGTACGCTTACCCGGGGAGGTCTGACAGGAATGTGAAGTACCCTTCATAACCTACTTGGTGACAAGTAGCTGAACTGTCAGAAGTCAGCAGAGGTCATAGTACAAGTAAGTCTAGAATTACTTGGAAGGACTGAACAATTAAGAGAGAATAGCCCTTGGCTTTCCAACCTGGACGGATGAACACAGAAAACAGGAGAAACCTCACGCTTAGAAAGTAGTGGTGAATCCCACGAGGGTATTTGCGGAGGGTGTAGTCCAGTTGGGCAAGAGAAGAACAGCTATTCACGGAAAGGAACAAAATGGTGATGTTGAATCAAATTTTGGAACGGCAAAACATGATACAAGCATTAAAGCGAGTAGAAGCGAATAAAGGAAGCCATGGAGTAGACATGATGCCCGTACAAACCTTACGACAGCACATCCTCGAAAATTGGGAAACCATAAAATCGCAGATTTTGAATGGTACCTACGAACCGCAACCAGTCCGTCGTGTCGAAATCCCGAAACCAGACGGCGGTGTGCGTCTATTAGGAATACCAACCGTGACGGACCGTTTGATTCAGCAAGCCATCTCGCAGATTTTATCAAAAGAATATGACCCAACATTTTCGGACCACAGCTATGGATTCCGTCCAAATCGGAGTGCTCATGATGCGGTGAGGAAGGCAAAAGGCTATTTAAAAGAGGGATACCGATGGGTAATTGATATGGATTTAGAGAAATTCTTTGATAAGGTTAATCATGACCGCCTAATGGGAACATTAGCAAAACGAATTTCAGATAAACCGTTATTAAAACTTATTCGTAAATATCTCCAAGCGGGTGTCATGATTAATGGAGTAATTTCAAGTACAGAAGAAGGGACCCCTCAAGGTGGTCCTTTAAGTCCGCTACTTTCTAATATCGTCTTAGATGAACTCGATAAAGAGCTAGAGAAACGAGGACATAAATTCGTTCGCTACGCAGATGATTGCAATATTTATGTGAAAACCGAACGTGCTGGATTACGGGTGATGGCAAGTGTACAGCGATTCATCGAGGGTAAACTTCGTTTAAAAGTAAATGAAAAGAAATCAGCAGTAGACCGTCCATGGAATCGTAAATTCCTAGGTTTTAGTTTTACGAATCATAAAGAACCGAAAGTTCGCATTGCGAAATTAAGTCTCGTACGAATGAAGAAGAAAATACGAGAAATTACCTCAAGAAAGATGCCTTATTCCATAGAATACCGAATTGAAAAGTTGAACCAATATCTGATAGGGTGGTGTGGATATTTCGCTTTAGCGGATACTCCTTCAATATTTAAAGCATTAGATGGATGGATTAAACGAAGATTACGTATGTGTCTATGGAAGAATTGGAAGAACCCCCGAACAAGAGTCAGAAATCTTATTCGTTTAAAAGTACCTTATGGGAAAGCATACGAATGGGGAAACACCCGAAAAGGGTACTGGCGCATTTCTAAAAGCCCCATATTACACAGAACCCTCGGCAATTCCTATTGGGAAAGCCAAGGGCTGAAAAGTCTGCAAGTTCGTTATGAAACTTTGCGTTATTCATCTTAATTGAACCGCCGTATACGGATCCGTACGTACGGTGGTGTGAGAGGTCGGGAGTTAATCACTCCCTCCTACTCGATTGGTACGTGTTTATACGGAAATGCAAACGGGTAATACTGCAATTGCTGATCAATGAGGATTAATCGGCTAGAGGTTGCATTATTTGAATTCCATTTCCCCCTCATTTCTTATAAATGATTTGAAGTGCTTGTTTAAAATTAGCAAGTGTAATACTACCGAGTGAGGAGATATCATTTTGAAAAAAGTGTTGGACCATGTATTTTTCAAGATGTTCCACAGAAGTGATGTTAGCTTGTAAAACGAGTTGCATATAAGCTGTGAAAAATTCGACTGATTTATCGCCCGATTTGTGTATACGCATCAGTTTTGGTCACTAGCAAACAATTGAATTTTTGTTTCAATCGCATCGCGCACTGTTTGAAATACAAGCCATTTTTCTTCTTCAGTTCCACTCGCTTTTGCTGGATCATCGAATCCCCAATGTTCACGTTTTACATGCGGTGGTGTAACTGGGCATTTGTCGGCTGCATCACCGCACAGAGTCACAACTAGTGTTGCGTTACTTAAAATGTCTTGGTCAATGATATCCGAAGTTTGCTTTGAAATATCAACATCTTTTTCAGCCATTGCTCTGACAGCGTTCGGATTTAATCCATGTGCTTCAATCCCAGCACTTTTGATGTTCCAATCTGGTAAATACTTTTTGGCAAACCCTTCAGCCATTTGTGAACGGCATGAGTTGCCGGTACATAAGAAATATAACGTGTTTTTTTTCATATTAAATTAAGCTCCATTCATTAAAAAATAGCTAGTGTGATATAAAGACCGAATAAAGTAAACAGTAAAATGGGTATCGTTAATATAATCCCTGTCCTGAAATAGGTACCCCAGGAAATTTTAATGCCTTTCCCTGAAAGTACATAAAGCCACACAAGAGTCGCAAGAGATCCGATTGGCGTAATTTTTGGTCCAAGGTCCGAACCAATAACATTTGCATAAATAAGTGCTTCTCGTAATGTGCCATTGGTAGTCGTTTCAGCAATTGCTAAAGCATTGACCATCACAGTCGGCATATTATTCATAACAGATGATAGAAATGCTGCAATAAAGCCCATACCAACTGTAGCGGCAAATAAACCTTGGTCTGCTGTCCATTCAATAAGTTGAGCAAGTACAGATGTCAAACCTGCGTTCCCTAAGCCGTAAACGACAACATACATACCAATTGAGAAGAAAACAATATTCCAAGGCGCACCTTTCACAACAGCTTTTGTATCAACAGCTTTACTTTGACGTGCCATTACTAAGAAGAAGATTGCAATTACCCCGGCAACGAGTGAAACGGGTACGCCAATCCATTCGCTTGAAAAATAACCAATCACTAATATTCCTAGTATGAACCAAGATAACTTAAATAGTTTCATGTCATTGATGGCAAGACATGGTTCTTTTAGCATTGCTTCGTCATATGCGCGTGGAATCGACTTGTTAAAATACAGGAGTAGCACAACTATGGTTGCCACAAGTGAGAATAAGTTAGGAATAAACATACGTGATGCATATTCGACAAAGCCTATGTTAAAGAAGTCCGCAGAGACAATATTTACTAAATTACTAACGACAAATGGTAAGCTCGTTGTGTCAGCAATAAAACCACTTGCCATAATGAATGGGAAAATCATTTTCTCACTGAATTGTAAGTTACGAACCATCGCTAAGACGATCGGAGTCAAAATCAGAGCAGCTCCATCGTTGGCAAACAATGCAGCGACAATAGCACCGAGTAAACTAACGTATACAAACATTTTGATACCGCTACCTTTTGCAGCACGCGCCATATGCAAGGCAGCCCATTCAAATAAACCAATTTCATCTAAAATTAGTGAGATTAAAATAATGGCAATAAATGAGAGGGTTGCATTCCAGGTAATGTTGATGACAGTTCCAACATCAGAGAAATCCACAATCCCCACAAGTAAGGCGATGACAGCGCCAGCCATGGCAGACCATCCAATATTCAGTCCCTTTGGTTGCCAAATTACGAAAATTAATGTTGTGATAAAGAGAATGCTTGCTATTAAGAACATGAATTTCCTCCACAATTACACCCATCATCAGCTTGTAATTCGCTAATTACAGCTTCTACAATAGGGGAAAGCTGTTCTGCAATTCGGTAATATTTCCACGTACCTTTTTTTCTTTCTAAAATGATGCCCGCATCTTTTAACTTTTTTAACTGTTGACTCACAGCAGGCTGTGAAATGCCAAGTACTTCAACAAAATCACAAACGCATACTTCACCTTTTTTCATACAAGCCAAGAGCGTAAGGCGATTTTTATCTGCTAATGCCTTTAATTGTGTTTCTAATAAATCCAAAGCGACCTCTCCAATCCGTTATATAAGCATTTACTTATTTAATGTATCATCCCTTTAAATATAAGTAAATGCTTATGTAATTAAAATAAAATCGTTCATCGCCTTTATGATGAATGATATCCATTTTATAGTACAATAAGTTTAAGTTGCATTATTGAACAAATTTGGCAGAAGTGTTGCGGAATAATATAAATTTAGAGGTATATCTTCACATTATAAAATAGGAGGGATTAGGTGGAAGTTTTCGGAACTATGGGATTTATTTTTGGGATTATTGCTTTTACTACAGCTTTGACGAATAGCAATAAAGTAAAAGAACTTGAAAAAAGAATTGAAGATTTAGAGGGCAAATCGTGAACGATGTCTCAACAGTTGTACTCTAAAAGACAAACGCTGCTACAGCAACGTTTGTCTTTTTTGATGGGAATGAATTCTAAATCGGATGAGTGTTTCTCCTATTCCAAATTTAAATTCATACCGCAAATTCCCACCCCCTTATGCAAGCAAGCGCTGTTTAGCTTTGCCTGTTCGCGGGAACTTGAAGTACAAGAGTATTGGGGGAATTACAATGGAAAAAGTTCAGAAGAAATGGAACAGCTGGAGCCGCAGAAGAAAAGTGATAAGCGTTCTTATACTTCTTTTGATTTTGCTATATATAGGGGTCATGCTATGGCATACGTATAAACCGTTGCCGAAAGGTATTTCCTATGAAGGAGAGCTGCATCGAACAGACGATATTGAAATGATTACGGATTTAACTTATGCGCAAGACCAGGATGGAACGAACCGGAAACATGAGAATCATATATTTGATGAAGTTTATACATTGATTGATGAAGCCGAGCAGTTTGTCGTGGTGGATTTCTTTTTGATGGATGGGTATTTCGATGAAGAGGAAGATTTCCCGCCAATCGCGGACAGCCTTTCTGACAGGCTAGCCGAGAAAAAGAAAAACAATCCGGATATGCCGGTTATTTTCATTACCGATCCGTTAAATAAGGGCTATGGTTCCTATGAAACGCCGTGGTTCAAGAAGATGCGCGAAGCCGGGGTGGAAATTGTCTACACCGATTTAGAGCCGCTAAGGGATTCCACGCCGATTTATTCGGGCTTATACCGGTTATTTTTCCAATGGTTTGCCCGTGAAGGGGAAGGATGGATTGCCAATGCCATGTCGAGCAAAGCACCAAAAATGACCGCATCCTCCTATTTGGAACTGCTCAATGTGAAGGCCAACCACCGTAAAGCGGCCATTTCGGAAAAGGAAGCGATCATCACATCATCAAACCCGCATGATGCAAGTGGCTTCCACGGAAATCTTGCGTTGAAAGTAACGGGACCTGTCATAAACGATATTCTGGAGACAGAAGAAGCGGTGTCGCTCATGTCGGATGGCCCGGAATTGCCGAGGGCGGATATACCTCAGCAAGAGGACAGCCAGTATGCTGTACAGTATTTGACCGAGAAGAAAATTTTGGATGCCTTGCTTGAAGATCTGGAGGCGACAAAAGAGGGAGATGAAATTTGGGTTGGTATGTTCTTTGTTGCCCAGCGCGGAATAGTCAATGCTCTAACAGATGCCGTAAACCGTGGTGTGCAGGTGAATATGATTCTAGATCCAAATGAAAACTCATTTGGCCAGGAAAAGTCCGGTCTGCCGAATCGACCGGTCGTGAATGAGCTGCTTGAAGATACAGATGAACAAATCAACATTCGCTGGTACAATACCGTAGTCGGTCAATACCATACAAAAGCCATCTGGATTCAAACACCGGAACAAACCATCATTTCAAGCGGTTCTTCCAACTATACGGAGCGAACATTGGATGATTACAATCTGGAAAATAACGTCCGCATTCTCGCTCCGAATGATAGTGCGCTCGTCTTGGATATGGAACAATATTTCAAGCGACTTTGGGAAAATGAAGATGCACTCTACACTGTAGGTGTGGAAGAATATCAGGATAATCTGTCCTGGTGGCAGCGCTGGATTTACGCCGCTCAAAAAGCGGTCAAAGTTACGACTTATTAACGAAAAAAAGGAGATGGCTGAATTAAAGTGTACCCTTTGTAAAGGACATTTTGAAAAAGGTTAGGCAACTTGTTGAAGCTGCTGTCTGTACTTTACAGGCGGCAGCTTTTTTAAATTCCACTGACCCCGATAATGATTGTAGTACGTCATATAACTTTTGATTTCTTGCTTTACGTCTTCTAATGTTTCACACTCTTTGATGTATGCCTCATCTTTAAAATGACCAAAGAATGATTCCTGGGGCGCGTTGTCCCAACAGTTGCCTCGACGTGACATCGATTGACCTAAGCCCATTTTCTTTACGAAAGCCTGGAATTGTGGATTTGTATAATGAAATCCTTGATCCGAATGGATAAAGGCATCTTCTGCTAAATGCGTGTGTTTTCTTAATTTCTTCAATGTGTTCAGAGCGATGTCCAAGTGTAAAGAAGACGACACTTCATAAGCGAGAATTTCATTTGTTTCTGCGTCTTTAACCGTAGATAAATAAGCACGTTTGCCATTTCGATACGTCAAATACGTGATGTCTGTTAATAACACTTTCCCAGCGACACCTTGTTTGAAATTTCGTTGTAATTCATTCGCGCAAGTGCGGTGTTCTTTCGTTGCTTTCGCCATACGACGATAAGGATTTGCCTTCCGAATTGGACAGATGATGCCAAATTTTTTCATAATGCGGCGAATACGCTTTAAGTTATAATTGATGCCATAGTGGTTTTGAAGTGTCATTTTAATTTGACGCGCTCCTTTATGACGTCTTCGAAATCGATAAGCTTTTAAAATTTCTTCTTTTACGATTTCATCTGCTTGGTGTTTCATCGTTCTTTTTTGAATTGATTGCTCTTTATAGTAGTTATAATAACCTGAACGTGATACCTCCAACACTTCGCAAAGATAGCTCACCATTCGCTTTAAGTTATATTTTTTAATGGTTTCATGAATTAATTCGAATTTTAATTCTGGTGCGAGTTTTATTTCTTTTTCAACATCTGCCTTTCGAGTAGATCGAGCTTTTTTAGCAGTTCATTTTCCGCTTCTAGTAAACGCATTTTTGCTTCAAGTCGAGTGTATTTTTCTTCTATACTTAATTCTCGTTCAAGAGGACGTCCTGAACTATGTTTTCGCGTATCTTCCAAACCGCTGGCGCCATGTTTTTTATAAGCCGTTCTCCAGCGAGTAGCTGCCTTATGAACACGTGTTATTCCGATTACTTCAACGTCAAATCCTGCTTCCTCAAAAATTTCTCGTGGCAGTTTTCCTGTTTCAGATTGTGCAATAAATAATCGTTTAAATTCATCTGTGTACGTAATCGCTTTATCGCTCACTGCTTTTACATAAGGGTTCATTTTTAATTCTGTTTGTTGGTGAGAGGTTAAAAATTTTTTAGTCATAATTATAGCTCCGAATCGTTTTTTTTCATTATAAACAAAAAGCACCCTATAAGATGACCTTTTTTCAAGTGTCTATCTTATAGGGTACATTTTAAATGTGCCCGTCTCCTTTTTTTCATTCAGATTCTAATCATCAGTTTTCAAATACTGTTATTTCTTTAGCTTCAAAAGATGGCCTTTTAGAATCGGCAATTGCTATTGGCTCTTCAAAATATACTGAAACCATATCATTAATAGTTAATTCATCAAATGTTACTATATCACCAGCCTGAGTTTTAATAATCGTTTCTTCGGTTATTTTTATAGCACAGGAATGGCCTATGTCATCTTTACTGTTAATGGATTTTCTGACTAAATCGGAACACCCGACATTGATATGATTTTCTCCAATAGAGGTAATGTCTCCGTAAATGGAATTTGCTTCATTTGAACAAGCGGTTAAAAAAATGAAACTGATGATAAAAATTAATTCCTTTATATGAAACACTTCCATATTTCGGATAAGTATTTTTATTATCCCTCATTTTGTAATGAAAAGGGAACGATACTTAGCAGGAAAATAAAAAAACAGCGGGAAGCTTGTCTCCCGCTGTTTTTATAATTCGACCAATATAAAACACTGGTCATCGTGATTATATTTACTATATATATTTTCTTTGTTTTCGAGTGCATGTTGAATCGTCTCTTTTGTTTTTGCCAATGGACTTGAGCTGGTGTCGTTCAGCAAATGATTTAATGTGTTCAGCTCAAATGCTTCCGAAACGCCGTCTGTATACAAAAGAATTCTTGTCCCGGGTTTATAGTGTAAAGTTCTTGATTTAAATTGAATATTATCAAATGTTCCTAATGGCGGATTCGTTGTACTTAATTCATGCTGCGCCCCGTTTTTCCCTTGCACGATGGCAGGGGGGTGACCTGCATTAATATATTCAATCGTCTGTTCACTAAGATCGATATTTAAGTAGATCGCTGTACAGTAATGCCAGGCGTCTTCATTATTTTGAAATAAGTTGTGCAGAAATTGGTCCAACTCTTTTAACACCATATCGGGTGCTACACCTCTGGATATCAACTTCTGGAACATTGATTGAAGAGACATCGTTATTAAAGCAGAAGAAACACCGTGCCCCATAACATCCAATAAAATAATACCGTATTTTTGCGGCGTTATTTGATAAAATCCGAAAATATCTCCGGATAAAGATTTGGATGCATGATAATAGGACAGGATCTGAATATTGTCATTGACGATATCTTTCGTTAATGCGGTTTCCTGAATTTTTTTGGCTATCTGTAAATCACGTTCGGTTTCTCGCATGATTTTTGTATTGATTTGATTGGCCTGCAACAAATCCTGTTGCTTTATCTCCAATTTCAAAAGGGCCTGCTCTTTTTCTAAATACGCATCTTCCGTCATTTTTCTGGCGTTGATGAGTGCGTCTTCCAATGCACTCCGGTTACGGACCGGGAAAATGACGCCGATTATCTGATTATTATCCTGGAAAGATGCGTTTAATAAGATAGGAATTTCTTCTTTCATCACGGTTAGTAATGTCAGGAACATTTCCTCGACAGCGTGCTTCACTTTAATCAGCGGTACTAAATAAAGCTGGCAAAAAATCTGAGATGAAGGAGATAACAGCACATTAAAATGCTGCCCTATAAGATGCTCAGAAGTTTCATAGTGCAGCAAATTCAGCAATGTCTTGTTGATAGTAAGAATTTTTCCGTCTGATGATAAAGTGATAAAACCGCAAGGAGCGTTTTCTATGAGTTCATTCATTTAAACTTCCCCAACGCCCTCACCGATAAGTGGCGCAGATTGCTCCAATAAATAATTTTTTATTAATTGAATTGTTTCCTCCGGGTCGCTCATATGTGGACAGTGACCGATTGCCTTCATATAGGCAATCGTACTGTTTGGCATATTCTCATGCAAGTACTCGCCAACTACCCTTGGCGCAATGACGTCTTCAGAACATTGTAAAATAAGGGACGGGACAGTAACGTTCGAAAGATCTTTGCGATTATCCGTAAAGAAACAAGCCTTTGCAAATGTATTCGCAAATAAAGGATCTGTTGAACAGAAACGATTCTCCAAATCTTTTGCGACACCTGCTTTTGCAGTATTGTTCAATAAAGTAATCGAGAAAGCATTGGCCCAGCCTATATAGTTTTTTTCCATTAGATCTATTAAATTGAGTAAATCTTTCTTTTCAAAACCACCGAAGTATGGTGGATCATTTACATAACTTGGTGATGGAGCAATCATGATCAATCGTGAAAAATATTCCGGTTTCGATATAGAAGCCAGTAGACCAATCATACTGCTTACCGAGTGGCCGACAAATACAGCATCCTTTAAATCGAGCGCCTCACAAATATCTAACAGATCCTGTACGTAACCGGACAGTTCTCCATATTTCATAAAATCAAAAGCTGTTATATCTGAATTTCCAAAGCCGACATAATCAAATAAAATTACTTGATAATCCTCTTCAAAAGCAGGGAAAACATCATTCCATACCGTTTGGTCACAACCGAATCCAGCAGCGAATATTAATGGTTTTTTGCCTTTTCCACGAATATGTACGTTATTCCGCTTTATCGTTTTTTGGATCATGAACAACACTCCCTTCTAATATTACGAAAAAAATATTTTCATTCTATTAACTTGTAATTTTGGATGAAATAAGAAGATAAGTAAAGGGAAAAGCCTTATTATCATAGGTTTATGATACTTTTTATGCTTTAAATGATAAGATTCTTTTCGTTACTTATTCTATTAAGGATTATTATTGCAATAAAATATCCATTTATTTTTTGGAATGTGCTACATTATAAGAAAAAAGTGTTAATTAAGAGAGGGTAAACCAATAATGGGTTCGCAATTGACCATGTATATAACGCTTGTTTGTACGTCGGGAGTACTGAATTTGTACTTATGTCTCTATGCTTTTAGCAAACGTCATAAATATACGAATATCGCAAATTATTTTATTTTCTATACAGCAACCATCAGCATTTACTGTTTTGCATCGGCTATGATTTTAATATCGACGACGCTCGAACAAATCAGTTTCTGGAATACCATTCTCTATATCGGGATGCCTACATCAGCGACATTGGGCTTACTGTATGTCATGAGCTATTTAGGCTTTAAGTTGACGGTTAGAAGAAGTATGCTCATCCTTTTGATACCGTTTATTACAATTATAATGGTAGCGACAAATAACTGGCACCATCTTCATTATCGAGTATTTGAACTGGACCCGAATTTAGGGGCGCCTTTTGTTTACCAGGAGATTGGCATTTGGTATATGGTGCACGGTGTCTACACATTTGCCAGCATGTTTATTGCGTTTTTGCTGTTGATATCCCGTTGGAAGGAAACGGCGAAGATCTACCGTCCGCAATTGATTGCGTTGATGTTCGGCCAGCTTGTTCCGATGGTGACGGCCTTTCTTTATTTGAACGGGTTAACCCCTGCCGGAGTGGATCCGGTACCAATGGTTTTATGGCTTTCTTCATTATTATACTTGTGGGCGATCAGCACATCGCGGCTGTTTCGGATTATGCCGATTGCGAAAGATACAATCTACAATAGTATTACGGACGGGGCCATCGTATTGGATGCATCCTACCGGCTCATCGAATTCAATCAAGCTTCGAAAGTGATACTGCCAAATTTGAACAAGTCGATGTTCGGCAAAAACTTCGTGAAATTTTGGAAGGAACAGACGGGGGAGGCCCTGCCATTCAAATTGACGCCCGATATTGCGGACGTTCAAGAAGTAAGGTTATGTTCCGAATATGCTGACCGGGTTTACCAAGTTCGTATTACTTTATTGGAACAAGCGAGAAACAGTAAAGGTCTGTTGTTGGTTTTTACGGATATTACGGAAATCAAAAGGCTGCAGGAAAAACTGGAGCAGCAAGCTTATTATGATGAGCTGACGAAAATTTATAATCGCCGCGCATTTTTACAGCAAAGTGAGCTGGATTTTGTGGCAGCTAAGGAAACAGGTATGCCATTCACGGTCCTATTGATGGATATCGATCATTTTAAACGGGTGAATGATACGTACGGGCATCATATTGGCGACCAGTTGCTCGTGCACGTCGTAAATGCTTGCCAAACAAAATTGCTGGAAAGCCATTTCTTCGCGCGATACGGTGGAGAGGAATTCGTCATTGCGCTGAAAGGGTTCAATGAAGGAGAAGGTGAAATATTAGCAAACCAACTTCGAACTGCAGTTGAGCAGGCACCGCTCATGACAGAAGCAGGAAATCTATCTGCTACGTTAAGCATTGGTGTCGCGGAAGTAGTGGACTGGACAGAGGAAACACTGTATCAGCTACTGCATAAAGCAGATACCGCTTTATATGAGGCAAAAGAAGAAGGACGTAACCGCGTGAAAGTGTATGAGGCGAGTGAAGGCGTAATTAGTTGATTTGAGTGAAACCGGCATGGAGAAATTCATGCTGGTTTTTTATGTTGAAGGGTGCGGTGATTGATTGGCAAGTTGAAGGGACGGGTTTCTCGTTCGATGAATAAAAGCCGATTCGTACGTGAACTTGTACGAACCGGCTATTTTGAATGGTATTAGGTGAAGCTAGTACTTAGTTAAAGATTACATTCCGCCTGTTACAGGAATAGATTCACCTGTAATTGCCCCAGCCCCCTCAGAAGCTAAGAATACAGCAGTTTTGCCGATTTCAGATGGCTCAAGTAAACGTTTGATCCATTGCTTACCTAAGATGTGGTGTGCTACTGCTTCTTCTTCAGTAGTGCCATCTTTTTCAGCTAAAATTGGAATTTGTTTTTCTATTAATTCTGTACGTACTGGACCTGGCTCGATACAGTTAACAGTAATTCCGTTTGTAGCGTTTTCCAATGCTACTACTTTAGAGAAACCAGTTTGTCCTGCTTTAGCAGCACAGTATGCTGATTTGTAAGCATCCGGAATACGACCGTGAGCAGATACGATGTTAATGATACGACCGAAGTTTTGAGCTTGCATTGATTTTAAAGAGTGTTTTGTCATTAAGAATGTACCTTTTAAGATAACATCGTTTAATAGATCCCATTTTTCTACGGGGAAATCTTCTGTTTTGCTGATGAATTGTAAACCAGCGTTGTTGACAACTACGTCTACAGATCCACGCTCAGCAATTACAGCGTCAATAGCAGTTTTAACTGAAGTTTCATCAGCAACATTCACTTTGTAACCTTTTGCGTTTCCTAATTTTTCAGCAGCAGCATGTGCAGCTTCTTCATTTAAGTCGAAAATAGCTACATAGTCACCGTTTTTGATAAATTCTTCTGCGATTGCATATCCAATACCTTGAGCGGCACCTGTAACAAGTACTGTACGATTTGTTGTTTTCATTATATATACCTCCGAAAGTGATTAATGTAATTTATATAGTATTGGAAAGTACTCTCACCTTCTCCAATGGTTTGTTAGTATAAGAAAATCCCGATTAATAATGCAGCAATTAATGCTAAAAGGTTTGGTACTGTCATTGTAATGAACGAGTATTTGAATGCTTTTTCATGTGTTAATTTTGTTAAAGCAAACGTTGATAAAATTGCTCCGGCATGTGGTAAACCAGTAAATACAGCCGAACTGATTGCAGACATACGGTGCATTGCATCTGGGTTTACACCCATTTCTAAATAAGGATTTGCGAACGCTTCCATTGTAATCCCTAGACCACCAGAAGCTGACCCGGTAATTGCACCTAATGCAGATGATGCAATTGTTAAACTAATTAACGGATTTCCAGGAATATTTAAGATGAAATCCGAAATTGCTCCGAAACCTGGTGCCAACGTTATTACAACACCAAAACCGACTGATGCGGCAGTAAAGAAAATCGGAGTAATCGCACCATTTGCTCCTAAGCTGACCGCTTGTTTATGTGACGGCATAAAGCGATGGAAAACAATTGCTGACACGATTACGCCAGCACCCAAACCGATTAGTACGATATTTGGTACTTTCATTGCACTACCTACAAAAATAATAACGATTAAAATTAAGATTGGTAAAATACTTAAGAAGAAAGAAGGGATGTTTTCTTTAAGTGCCAGTTCCTGTGAATCTTCTTCTGCTTCGAATTTTTCATTTTTAGCTAAACTTTTGTTCAATGCATAACGCATATAGAAAATACCTGCAATGATTGCGATTATAGTAGCGACGATACCCATTAAAGGTGCCGCTGTAACAGTTGTTCCTAAATAATTTGTAGGTACAACGTTTTGAATCGAAGGTGTACCTGGCATCATGGTCATGGTAAATGTACCAATCCCTAGAAAAACAGGAATCACAATTAAGTTCCATGCGATATTTAATTGTTTAAATAAAGGTTTTGCTAATGGAATAACAACGAATAATACAACGAATAAACTAATGCCACCAAAAGTTAAAATAGAGCTGATTAAGAAAATTGCGATTAATACAGGGAATGGTTTATCTGTTCCTGTAATAGATAATACTTTTTGTGCAATTGCTTGGGCTGCTCCACTCTTTTCAATATATTGGGCTAAAATTGACCCTAATAAAAAAATAGCAAAGAAATTAACGATAAATCCTGTAAGCCCTGTCATAAATGAAGCTTCGGAACCAATAAGCGACGGAAAGAAATCCATACCGTTTGTAACAATGACGATAATCGACGCTATTGGTGCAATAAATACAATGCTGTAACCTTTCATAGCTAAAAAGATGATGAATATGATTGCAACAATAATACCTAAGGTACCCATGTTGTATGCCTCCTAATTTAATGATTTCTGTATGTCAAGAAAATAATTTTGAACACAACTTAAATTATGTACGAAATTTGTCCGGTTTTAAAATACTTTTAAAGCTATCTTAACTATAACTAAATAGTTATAGAGAAATACGGGCCAATTTAAAAACAGCCCCGATTACTTTTCATTTAAAAATCATGCTATAATTACTCATCAATCATAAAGGTTTAGGGAGTGCTATTTATGAAGGAAGATTTATCATTAGAGTATTTAAAGGCGATCCGAGAATACGGCAATATATCTCATGCAGCGAATGCTCTATTTGTATCTCAGCCTTATTTAAGTACTTTTATGAAGAATTTAGAAAGTAAACTTGGAGTAGAACTTATAAATCGGCAAGTAACACCGCTGACTCTTACGTATGCAGGAGAGCTTTATATTTCATATATGCAAGAGATTCATGAAATGCATGAGTTTATGATGCGCGATCTCGAGGCGTTAACGGAATTAAAAAAAGGTAGAATAGTTATTGGAATTAATCCGATATTAGCTTCACATATGCTTTATGATTTTCTACCAGAGTTTATGGACAAATATCCTGGCATTGAAATTCAGTTAGAAGAAGGTACTGCCAATGAAATGGAAACACTAACTTTACAAAATAAAATTGATATTTGTATTAATATGTTGCCAATCAAAAATACGGGGCTTGTTTATGAGAAGTTATATGAAGAGAATATTTATTTAGTTATTCCGAAAGGGCATAAATTCTATGAAGAAAATATTAAAGAAATCAAACATATACCATTTCCTCCGTCAAAACTAAATCATCAAAAGTTTATTTTATTAAAGCCAGGGTTAGGATTACGTCGTTTAACGGATAATATTTTTGAACAATATGCGATAAGCCCGACAATAACTTTAGAAACGAATAATATTGAGAATGCATTTCGTCTTGCAAATAAAGGGATGGGAATGACAATTATTCCCGAATGTATTATTACAAGAGATCAACTGGAGATAGAATCCAACTTATATACGTTAGGCAATCCTGTGTATAGAAATAGTGTTGTCATTAGTTATAAACAGGACGCCGTTTTATCTCCCGCAGCATCTGCTTTTGTAAAGTTTACAAAGAAAAGATATATGCAATTTTAGTGAAGTACTCATAGTTAGAGCCAGCAAAAAAAGAACGAATTCCCAATGTGGAAATCGTTCTTTTTTTATGTTCTGAAATTGGACGATAACCAATTAGTTATAGAGCGGATAATGGAATTAGTATGAGTGAAAGTGTCGTAATTGTGACATAATCTCTAAAGTATCAGTTAATAAAAACGATTACATTTTAGCGTTTTTAGTAAAATGTTTTCTGCTAAAAGGAGTAAAAAACTATGGAAATGATCGGACCTTTAGGTATAGTAATAGCGATTATCTTTATCATATTGATAGCTATGAAAGGATATAACATTCTTTATATCGCACCGATAGCATCAATTATTGTAATTTTAACAAACCAAATGGACTTCTTCTCTTCTCTAATCGGCAAAGAGAATTCATATATGACAGGTTTGACAGGATTTGTTGTGAACTTTTTTGCAGTGTTTTTACTTGGTTCAATTTTGGCCAAGTATATGGAACAGAGTGGGGCTGCTCAATCTATTGCCCAAAAAGTATTATCATATACTGGAACAGAAAAGCCGTTTTCTGTGTTAGTAGCAATTTTCTTAATAAGTTCAATTCTTACATTCGGTGGTATAAGTTTATTTGTAGTGTTATTCGTTATTATTCCACTAGCAAGACCCTTATTTAAAGAATTAAATATTGCTTGGAATTTAATTGTCATCCCTGTTTACATAGGAATTGGTACATTCACAATGACCATGTTACCGGGAACACCTTCTATTCAAAATGTTGTACCAATCCCATATTTGGGGACAACTTTGACGGCGGCACCTCTTTTAGGGATTATCGGTTCTGTAGTAGCTGTAACATTCGGATTATGGTATATGAGATATACATTAAATAAGAGTCTTGCGAATGGGGAAACATATGCCCAATTTAACGCAGATGATCAATCTACAAGTGAGTTAAAAGAGAAGACTCCTTCATTTATTATGAGTATTCTCCCGATTTTGCTACTTATGGTAGTGAATTTAACAGGAAGTGCATTGGAAATTCCAAATACAATTTTAATCGGTTTAGGATTAGCGGTAATTGCATGTGCTATTTGCTACCACAAGTATATTCCTTCTCAAAAGGTAGTCTTGAATGAGGGGGGGCAAAGTTCAATTAATCCAATTTTCCTTACTTCATCAGCAGTAGCGTTTGGGATTGTTGTAACAACAGCACCGGGCTTTAAATTTATTTCTGATTTAATATTAGGTATTCCTGGTGACCCGCTTGTTAGCTTATCGGTTGCGGCCGGTGCACTATCAGGAATTACAGGATCATCATCAGGAGCATTAGGTATTGTAATGGAAGTGTTTGCGAAAACTTATTTAGCGATGGGTGTGAGCCCTGAAGCAATGCACCGTGTAGGGGCAATTGCATCTTCCGCATTAACGATTATGCCGCACACTGGTGTTGTTTTATCATTGTTGGCACTTACAGGATTAACGCACAAAAACAGTTTCAAGTACCAGTTCATTAGTATGACATTTGCAAACATATTTGCTCTGATAGCGGTAATTATTGCAGCTATTTTAATCTATTAAATTTTATATTTACGAATTTTATCTAAAGGCGCTATTCAATTAGCCTCAATAAAAACGGATCTGGAAATGAGTGTTTTCCAGATCTGTTTTTTTGATTATAGAACGACTGCAGATAAGAGGATGGCATTTTATAAGGGGAGACAGCGATTGCCTTTCCCCTTTTAGTATGAACAACTGCTACCTAGACTTAGGGGAATATGTTAGCATAGTAAAATAATGGCTATACAGATTACAGGAGGTTTGTTATGAATCAAGTAAAATCGAAGGTAATTTCTATTAGATTTGGTTTCATCATATCTCTAATGATATGTGCAGGTTTTTTACTTAGAAATATACAGCTTATTATGAATGAGCCGTCAGTCGCTGCTAAATGGTTAGCTGGAATTTCTTTTATCCTGTTTTCGTTTTTGTTCATCGTCTCGTTATGGGCGACAATCAAACATTTTAAAGGAAAAGATACTTTGGAACATCATACATAAACAATTTTTCAAGAAGGGGGATTGTGATGATTGGATATATTTTAACAGGGCTTTTGTTAATCTTTACGAGTAGGAAATTTTATAAATATAGGGCGAATTTTAAACAACTTTCAAAAAAAGAATGGCTACAATTTGGTGCATCTTTTTTACTGGCATGGGCTGGAGCTGTTTTCATCATTATAGGGGGTTCCAATATAACGGATATGATTGAAATCGCATGGTTAAAGAACCTTTTGGAAATTGGATTGATTTTGATTGGATTGGCTTTCGCAGGAATCATTATGAGTAAAGTCTTGCCGAAAAAAATCAAGGAGATTTATTCGTGAGATTAGTGAAACGAGGAATTGAAAATGGATGATATGATGGGGTTTTCAGTAGTTGGAATTATAATTGCTTGTTTAATTTATGCTTTAATTAAACAAGTTATAGAGACAAAGCACAGCGGTAGCGGCGTGGGCAGTCGGATGATTCGTAAACAATTAGTAAGAAAAAATATAGTGATGACAATTGCGTTACTTGGGATTCTAGTATTTTACACGTTAAATATTGTGAGCGTGATCGCTTCCTTTATCCCGGTATCAAACAGCTTGACTGTACTCGGGACTTGGTTGAGTTTTGTTGTATATTTTTATGCAAGGATAGTAATGAAACCAAAGCAGGTTGATCACAGTAGGAATTTATATAATTAAGCTTTTAGAGGTAGGGGAGTGCTGCGATGAGAGAACGCTTTTCAAATTTAGACGAAGATGATCGACTCGGAACATTTAAGGATGTCCTGAAATGGCAGCGATCAAAACAAAAGAAGATCGTTGATTACGAAGTACCGCAGTGTGAAGATAAGCAGGTTGCGTTTTTACAAAGTAACCGCTCGGAGCAAACTGTTACGTGGATTGGCCACTCGACATTTTTAATTCAAAAAGAAGGGCTTAATATTTTAACGGATCCGGTTTGGGCAAATTGGATGGGCGTGGCGAAACGGTTAACGAAGCCGGGTTTGCAGTTAGATGAGCTGCCGGATATTGATATCGTACTTATCTCGCATGCGCATTACGATCACCTGCACGTACCGACGTTAAAGGCATTGAAAAAACGAAACCCGGATTTATTATTTCTCATTCCGGAAGGGCTCGGTTATTTGATGAAGCGTCATAAGCTACGCAACTTTACCGAGCTATCATGGTATGACAAGCATGAGGCAGGGACGCTTGAAATTCATTTCGTTCCCGCGAAGCATTGGACAAGACGCATGCCGTGGGACACGAATACATCGCATTGGGGCGGCTTCGTATTGCAAACGGCATCGGATGCGCAAAGTATTTATTATGCCGGAGATAGCGGGTATTTTAGAGGCTTCAAAGAAATCGGCGAACGCTTCAATATCTATACAGCATTAATGCCGATCGGTGCATACGAGCCGGAATGGTTTATGCATGCCTCTCACGTGACACCGGAAGAAGCGATCCAGGCGTTCTGTGATGTCGGGGCAAAAGTGTTTATTCCAATGCATTACGGTGCGTATATGCTGGCGGACGATACACCGAAAGAAGCGATTGACCGGCTGCATGTTCATTGGCAGCGAGCGAGTTTAGAAGATGTGGAGTTGAAAATGTTGACGATTGGGGAGACGTATAAATAGACCCCTTGACGAAAAAACAGGTTCAAAGTAAAGTAATGTTAAATTCATCAAGCATTAGGTGCCCGTTAAGGGAGAATAGGGAATAAAGTGAAAAGCTTTAGCGTAATCCCAACACTGTATGGAGGAGTTTCATAGCAAAACCCACTGGATGTCAATCTGGGAAGGAGCTAGGAAACTGTGAATCTGAGCCAGGAGACCTGCCTAATATGCTTACTGTTTATAGACACTGGATATGTCTGTAGTTTATTTGTGTTCGAATAAACTGCAGGCTATTTTTATTGTCAAAATTCATATTAATGGGGGAAACGAAACATGAAATTACTACAGCAGACACTTGAACAAATTCAGGAAATCGACCGACAAATGGAAGCAGCCGCACGACAGTACATAGACTCTTTAGCCAAACCGCCGCAAAGTTTAGGAAAGCTCGAATCATTGGCAATGCAGATCGCCACAATTACCGGGGAGCTTGCGCCGAAAATCGATCACAAAGCGATGATCGTCATGGCAGCGGACCACGGTGTGTATGAGGAAGGGGTAACACCGAACCCGCAAAGTACAACGGTTTTCCAAACACTATCGTTTCCGAAAGGGACGACAGGGATGTGTACGATTGCCAAAGTTACGAATGCACAAGTCATCCCGGTGGATATCGGTGTAAAAGAAGACTTGCCTCAAGATGCCGGGGTCATCATTAAAAAGGTGAAATACGGGACAGACAATATGGCAAAAGGACCTGCGATGACGCGTGAAGAAGCGATCCGAGCGATTGAAGTCGGGATTGAAGTCGCAACAGAAGCCATTCAAAGCGGTGTCAATCTAATCGGTACAGGGGAAATGGGCATTGGAAATACGACACCGAGTGCTGCGGTGCTTTCGGTACTTCACGACTGTGATCCGCTGGAAGTAACGGGTTTTGGAGCTGGTGTCGGGGCTGGCGGCATCGAATATAAAGCCGAAGTTATCCGAAAAGCGATTGCATTGAATAAGCCGAATGCGGATGACCCGATTGATGTTGTGGCAAAAGTAGGCGGGCTGGAGATTTGCGGGATGGCGGGAATTTTCCTTGCAGCTGCAGCGAATCGTGTGCCGGTCGTAGTTGATGGGTATATTTCAACAGTTTCGGCATTGATCGCCTATAAATTGAATCCGAATGTGAAAGCGTATTTGATTCCATCGCATTTATCGGAAGAGCCGGGCGCAAAAATCGCGGCCGAACTTTTAGGACTGGAACCGATGCTGCATATGAATATGCGGCTTGGGGAAGGATCTGGTGCTGCACTGGCGTTCCCGATTCTTGATGCGGCGTGTTCGATGATTACGAATATGGTCACACTGGAAGAAGCGGCAGCGCTTATAGTAGCGAAGTAGAGAAGTTATTCAAAAAGTAAAATTAATAAAATAAATTTTAAGAAACGGGCTACATTAAAAGTAATAACTACTTTTAGTGTAGCTTTTTTTATAAATAAAACGTTCCTGGAAAATAAGTGCAGTTTTTCAGTCTATTCCATTTGTTTTACCAGTAAATTATCTAATAAGCGGAACTCCCGTCTCATGTACAAAGCGGGGAGAACTCAAAAGAAAGCCCTATCCACTCCTCGTAAATGCAATGTGTGACCAAAACACTCAAAGTAATGAATAGAACTTGACTTAATTTTACAGAAAATTCAGTAAAAATCAAGCAATTGTCCTGTCAAATGCATGCCCTCTGTAATATCCTATATTAACTACATGTAAAAACATCTGTGAACTGTTAAAAATAGTTAAAAAAGTGCTTTTTTCATGGAACCTGGAATAAAGTAACCGTTAAATAGGGTAAGGAAAAGTAAGACCAATAAAGAGGAGAGGCGGGAGGGGCATTAAAGGGAACGGGGTGATCACTATTTCTCCGTATGTGAAAGGTCGTTTTTGAATATATTCGAAAAGGATGAAGATAATATGAATCAAATTTTTAAAAAAGATGAGTTTATTATTATTCCTTTTTATAAAGGGCGAAAGCAGGAGTATATGGTCGTCAATACGAAGAAGGAATTTAAAAATGGACATACGCACTTAAAATCATTTAAGATGGCCAAGTATTTGATCAATCTTGCGCGATGCCAAAAAATTAATTCCGGGTTAAGACCATATTTATTAACAAGCCTCACGAGAATATCAGCAGATCGTGAATATATTCAGAAATTGGAAGAGCTTCTGGCCGTAAAAAGAAGTAAAGGATCCAAAGCCTCTTATTATAATAAAGCAATCTAATTTGTATCGAAATATGGACAATAAAAATATAGACCGCTTTTTCAAGAAATTGAAAGAGCGGTTTTTTGCATGGAAATTTATTTGGGTGAAGCTCATCACCTGAGAGCTTTTCATAGATGGTTAAATCATTTTTAATAACGCTTCTTCACCAATCATACCTTCTTCAATACCGCGTGCTCTCGCTTCGTATGTGACGGATTCCAGTGGAGCTTTCAGTAAGTCATCGATCGTTCGAACACCAACTGCACGGCCTGCAATGATTTTGCGATCGGCCAACTTTTCGTTTAACAGTCCAACATCGAGGGCCCCACACATAATGTACCCATGCTCATTCGAAATTGTCAGCAACGTTGTCTTAGGCAAATTAACCGTTACAGCAGTAAATAAATGACCTTGAAGATCAATCGTTTCCGTATAGACGATAACCTTCTCCCCCTTTCATATAAATCATATGAAAAAATTCAAAAATGGTACTTGTTTTCAGGGAAATTATCGTTGTCTTTAAAATTTTTATAATAAACATTTCTAACTAACTTATAATCCCGCCACCTCTCCCATGTTAAACTAATAAAAAACACACTCAAAAGGAGGCTCGCCCATGATAGCCCGCCTAAAACAATCCTTAACAATCCGTCTTCTCATCACAATCAGCGGGATCGTTTTTACGATCTGTGTGCTGTTTTTGTTGTTGATCAATCATTATCTGGATGAATCGATACTTGAGGAGATGGGGGAAAAGGCGTTAACGAGTGCATACTTGATTGCCGAGCGGCCGGATATCACTGCTGCTTTTTCTGCGGAAGATCCGTCATCCGTTCTTCAGCCGATTGCAGAAAATATTCGAAAGCAGACCGGCGCGAGCTTTATCGTCATAGGGAATGAACAAGGGATTCGCTATACGCACCCGAACACTGAAAAGATTGGCCTGTCGATGGTCGGGGGGGATAATGATTCGGCGCTTATTAACAAAGAATCCATCGTTTCACTAACAACGGGTTCAATGGGTGAATCGATTCGCGGGAAAGTACCGGTTTTAATTGACGGCAATGTTGTCGGTGTTGTCTCGGTCGGATTTTTAACAAAAGATATACAGAGGACGATTGATACCGCCTTTTTCGGTTGGCTTCAAATCACACTCCTGCTCGCGGTTTTCGGGATTGTCTGTGGGGTGCTGTTATCGCTTTATGTAAAAGATCAGCTGCTCGGTATGCAGCCGGCGCAAATTGCCAAGCTTTATTCGGCTTATCATACAATACTCGAAGAAACGACGGACGGGGTCATCTTAACGACATTGAATAATGAAGTGGTGATTTCGAATTCTCGTGCAAAGGAACTCCTGACACCACTGGCAGAAGGGATTTCATTACATACGCTGCTCCCTGAACAGCTGTTTAAAGAAGAGGTCATTCGGGCTCTGGAAATTCCGTTGCAGCAGCAGGAGATGATTATTACAAAAACGCCATTGAAACATGAGAAGCAGCTCGGTTATTTATATATTTTGCGGGCCAAGCTTGAATATGAAACGGTCATTAACGAACTGACACTGGTGAAGCAGCAGGCGCGGATGCAGCGGGCAAAAACACATGAATTTGCGAATAAGCTGCATGTTCTTTTAGGTTTGTTAAAGCAGTCCCATATTGATGAGGCGATTGCATTTATCAGGCAGGAGCAGCAGGACTCAACCCAGCAGCAGCAGGCACTTTCAACCCAGCCCTCGATATTGCTGCAGGCGTTGCTCGAAGGGAAAATTTCGGAAGCGAAAGAGCGCGGCATTAAAATTACGATCGAAACAGAGGACGTTTTAATCGATTATAATGATGAAGAAGTGGATGCATTATTGACCGCATTAGGGAATGTTCTGCAAAACGCAATGGATGCTTTGGACAAAATAAATAAACAAGACAAGCAAATTAAGCTGTTTATTCATCAATACCGTCATGAGCTGATAATTGAGGTGCATGACAATGGACCGGGCATCGATGAAGACACGGCAAATCAGATTTTTACTCTCGGATTCACGACAAAGGACGGCTATGATCGGGGGTACGGCCTGGCAATCAGTGAACAGGCACTTGAAAAAGTTGGTGGCTCACTGTTAATAGAAGAAAGCGATCTAGGCGGGGCCTGCTTTTTAATCATTTTACAAAGGAAGTGATTTAATGGATATTTGGTTACTGGAAGACGATTTTCGTATTGCGGCGATTCATGCCGAGTATATTAAAGCGATTCAGCCGGATGCACAAGTACAGCAATTTCTAACAGGGGCTTCATTAAAAGAAGCGCTCCTGAATCAAACACCACCAGCTGTTCTGCTGATGGATTTATATATTCCGGATGTTACAGGCTATGAACTCGTAGCGTATGTTCGGTCGCAGTTTCCGGAAGTCCGCATTATTATGGTGACGGCAGCATCGGAGCGTGCGCATGTGGAAGCATTGTATACATATGGGGTATTCGACTATATTGTAAAACCGTTTGATGAAGCGCGTTTGCAAAAATCATTCCAGCAGTTTCATCTATTGCAATCGGCATTGCAAAAGAAAACACATTTCTCGCAGCAAGACTTGGATACGCTGTTTTACCGGCAAAACCATTCGGCGGCGACTGAAAAGGCACTGCCGAAAGGGATTGATACCTTTACGCTCGAACAGGTCATTCACTTATTTAAGGAACAAAAGTACACAAAGTTGACGGCGACACAGTTAAGCGAAGTCATTGGGACAAGCCGCTCAACAGCCCGACGCTATTTGGAATACTTAGTGGAAATGAACATCTTGGAGACGAAACTGCTTTACGGAACAGTCGGTCGTCCGGAACGAAATTATGTCCTCCGTGAAACTTATGAACAAAATTAGTTTTATTATTTTTATTAAATAAATGAGCACATTCTTCCTCCTAACATAGAATTGTCATAAGATTATAAGAATTCTAAGCAATGGGGGTTGTTGAATGTTAAGTATTATTGGTATTATTACGATTCTAGTTATCGTCGCGCTATTAATCAGCGGACGTGTATCACCAATTGTTGCAATGGTTCTTCCGCCAGTAGTGGCGATGTTTGTTGCAGGCTATTCGTTTGATGATTTAGGGGTATTTTTCGATGATGGAATTAGTTCTGTAATCAGTGTTGCCATCATGTTTATTTTTGCGATTATCTTCTTCGGGATTATGCAGGATGTCGGTTTATTCGAACCAATCATCAATAAAATGGTAGCGCTCTCAAAAGGGAATGTTGTGCTTGTCGCAATCGTTACGGTAATTGTCGCGGTTATTGCACAGCTTGACGGTTCAGGTGCTTCTACCTTCTTAATTTCAATTACGGCATTATTGCCACTATATGTTCGACTTGGCATGAATCCGTATTTACTTTTACTATTAGTCGGCGGATCTGCGGCGATTATCAATATGATTCCATGGGGCGGGCCATTAGGGCGAGTTGCTTCCGTTCTTGAAACAGATGTAACTGAACTATGGCATCCGTTAATTAAAATTCAGGTCATCGGTGTTGTGCTGATGCTGTTACTTGCGGTCTTTATGGGCTTCCGTGAAAAACGTCTGATTGCGAAACGAGCGCAAACAGGAGAAACATTAAAATTTGATTTAAGCAACAGTATTTTAAATGCTGAAACAGATGAAACGTTAAAACGACCAAAACTTATTTGGGCAAATGCGATTTTAGCTATTGTTGTTCTTGCTGTATTAATGTCAGGACTTTTACCAGCTGGCTTAGCGTTCCTAATCGGTGTCGCAATCGCTTTACCGTTGAACTACCGTACACCGAAAGAGCAGATGGGACGTATTCAGGCACACGCATCGAACGCGCTAACAATGGCTTCGATCATTATTGCTGCGGGTCTGTTTTTAGGGATTTTAAACGGGACAGGCATGCTAACGGCCATTGCCAATAATGCCGTAAATATTTTACCAAGCTTTTTAGCACAGTACTTACATATTATTATTGGGGTACTTGGTGTACCGTTTGACTTGCTGTTAAGTACGGATGCGTATTACTTCGCGTTGTTCCCGGTTGTTGACCAAATCGGTTTAACATACGGCATCGATTCATTATCGACAGCGTATGCAATGATCATCGGTAACATCGTCGGCACATTCGTATCACCACTTGCACCAGCAGTTTGGTTGGCACTTGGTCTATCAGGTCTGGAAATGGGTAAACACTTGAAGTTCTCATTCTTCTGGATGTGGGGATTAAGTATTACACTACTGATCATTGCGGTTTTAATAGGTGTTGTACAAATATAGATCGCTATTTTTAAAGAAGCTCCCTTTAATAGGGGGCTTCTTTTTTGATAGATTGGCGTTGTGTTGGTTTTCGTAGCATCCTTCTCTCTATCACGGCCATATCACTTAATAAATTGGTAACAACAGCGTGTAGCGTTCGCCCGTGCGCTTGCTATGCAACCGAAAATCATGTTATTTGATGAACCAACAAGTGCACTTGACCCTGAAATGGTTGGGGATGTACTTGATGTAATGAAAGACTTGGCAAGAGAAGGTATGACGATGATTGTCGTAACGCATGAGATGGGCTTCGCGAAAGAAGTAGCAGACCGTGGTATCTTTATGGATGGCGGTTACATCGTTGAAGAAAACAACCCAATAGCGTTGTTTGAATCACCACAAGAAGAAAGAACAAAATCGTTTTTAAGTAAAGTATTATAGACAGGTGATAGAAACCGGTTCGTACAGGATTTGTACGGACCGGTTTTTGTTTGCGTTAATTTATTGATTTTATTGTAAAAAAATGGAGAATAGGATATAGATTGGGACTTTTTAAGGGGGAAGGGTATGTTAGTTTTCAGTTTATTTTCATACATAGTGTTCGGTATTATTTTTGTAGCAGGAATGATTTGTCTAGCCTATTTACCACAGCTGAAAGGATATGTTGGGGAACGGCGTATTCAAAAGTTACTGAAAAGTTTAGGGGAGGACGTGAAGGTTTATAATGATTTGTATGTCCCGAAAAAGAATGGGGAAATGACGCAGATCGATCATGTGTTACTTTTGCCGAATGGCATTTTTGTGATTGAGACGAAAAATTATACGGGATGGATTTTTGGTAGTGAGGGCCAAAGAAACTGGACTCAAACAATTTATAAGAAAAAATCACGCTTCTACAATCCGGTCATGCAAAATAATACGCATATTAAAGCATTGCAAAATTACTTGAATATGGATGTGCCGATGCATTCAATTATCGTTTTTTCGAATGCGGCAACATTCAAATTTAAAGAGCCTTTTCAACAAGCGCATGTTATTCAAACAAAACACTTAATACGTACAATTAAACAGTTTACAACACAGGAAATCCCAGGAGAACAGCTTAACAGAATTTCGCAGAAGCTCCATATACTCATTCCTGAAACGAAACAGCAAAAGCAGGAAATTAAAAAACGCCATCTGGAGCATGTAAAAGAGATTGCCAAACCTAAGCCTGCAAAGAAAAAAATGAGTAAAGTGAAGGTCGAACCCATTACTGCAGGACCGGTTATTGTCGAGCCTGTTAGTGTTGGTACAGATGCTATCTGTCCGAAATGCGGCAGTAATCTGGTAGTACGCAATGGTAAGCGGGGCTCATTTTAGGGCTGTCAGGGGTTTCCGAAGTGCCGGTTTACGAGGGATTTATGAGTTATACTAATATGCAACGATTCAAAACAAAGAAGGTGGCAATTTGTCAGCAATTGAAATCCTGGCCTGGCCGTTCAAGCATGAAAGCATCAACCGGATTAACAACAACGAACACTATCTAAACTACCCGGTCATCTATGTGTTAAATGGCAATAAAGAAGCTTACATAGGGGAGACGGTGTATTTTAAAAGCCGGATGAAAGCCCATTTAAGTGCCCGGAAAAACATCAGTCAGATTAATCTCATCAAGCATGAGAAATTCAATCGATCGGCAACTTTCCATTTAGAAACGAAGCTGATCAATTATTTTCTTGGTGATGAAAAATATACCCTGCAAAACAAAAGTAAAACGGCAAGCGATTTTACGCACAATTATTACGACAAGTCGTATTATGATCAGCAGTTGTTTAAAGAAATCTGGCAGAAGCTGTACGAGCAGAAGCTGGTCGATCATGAACTGCATGTCATCGAAAACAAAGATATTTTTAAACTGTCGCCGTTTAAGGAACTGTCGATCGAGCAGATTGAACTGAAAGAGAAGGTACTCGAGTTTTGTGCGAAACAAGTAAGTGCCAATCCTGAAGAATACGGCAGTTTACTGGTCATTGAAGGGGAAGCGGGCGTAGGGAAAAGCGTTGTGCTAAGTTCGATTTTCAACACGATTCAGGAACGGGCGGAAGAAGCTTCGTCACCGCTTTATCAGACGGAAAATTACTTGGTCGTCAATCACGAAGAAATGTTCAAAACATATAAAGGGATTGCGAAACAGGTGAAGCATTTAAAGGCAAAAAACTTTGCGAAGCCGACTCCATTAGTGAACAAGCTCCAAAAAGAAAATAAAAAAGCGGACATCATTTTTGTGGATGAAGCGCATTTACTACTTACAAAACCCGATACGTATAATAACTTTCACGGCAACAATCACTTGGAAGAGCTGTTAAAGCTGGCAAAAGTCGTCGTCATTATTTACGACCAAAATCAGGTGCTGAAACTGAAGAGTCTGTGGGGTGCGGCAACGCTTGAACAATTAAAGAAGCGAAGCGCGTACACTGAAGAATATCAGTTGACGAACCAGTTCCGGATGCAGGCAAATGATGAGGTCATCAATTGGATCAATGCATTCAAAAACAAGCAGCTGCTGCCGTTGCCCCATGATGAAAACTATGAATTCAAAGTGTTCGATACGATGAAGGAAATGCATGACACAATAAAGATGCGGAACAGTGAATTCGGACTTAGCCGGGTCGTTTCAACATTTGATTATTTGCATAAAAAAGATGGCGGGACGTATTATGTGAACGAATCCAATGGTGAATACAAAATGCCTTGGAATACGACGAGTACGAAATATACGTGGGCGGAAAAGCCGGAAACGGTGCATGAAGCGGGCTCCATCTATACGATTCAAGGGTTTGATTTGAATTACGTCGGCGTTGTGCTCGGACCGTCTGTTCAATATGATGCGGGGCGGGACGAAATTGTCATAGACCCGAGCAAGTATATGGATAAAGGCGCCTATTCAGGCACGGAAGGCATTGCCGATGTGAACGATGCCAAGGAAAAGATTGTGCTGAACTCGATTAATATTTTAATGAAGCGCGGCATTAAAGGGCTCTACATTTACGCTAGTGATGATGCATTACGAAATAAGTTGTTGGCCGGTCAAAATCGGGACAATAGGTAAATCATAGCCAGGTACACATAAGATTCCTCGTGTACCTGGCTTTTTATCGACCTAATCGTGAATAACATTTTTCCCTTCATCACTCAATTTCTTTAAAGACGCCAGCATATGATCGATGACTTCATTGGAATGTCGCTCCCATGAACCTAATTCGGCTACAATCTTCAAAGGAGATTTCGAACGATAAGAGCGTGTTGGGTTTCCAGGGAATCGTTTGTCAGTAACATTCGGGTCATTTTCGAATTCACCTAATGGTTCGACAATGTAAATCCGTTCTTTTGATGATGACTTGGCTAACTCAGCACCCCATTTTGCAGCTTCCAATGTTGCCGTGAAATAAATATAATTCGATTTCTTCTCTTGGTAGTTCGATAAGTATTGAGGTTCTAATAAATCCCCAATTTGCAGTTCTGCTTTCGTACCATGGAAAAAAGGACCTCGGTCTAACACATCCGCTTGATCATTCATAGGACACACCCCTTTTGTTTTGTATATTTCAGTATAGTACGGAAATAGAAAAAGAGTAGTCTAAAAATATTTATTTTGAAATGGTATACTAATAGTAGAGAGATGAACGGCATAAGATTCACGAAAGTTTACATAGGGGAGTGACCGGGATGGAAACCGTATATTTTGCAGGCGGCTGTTTATGGGGAGTACAGGCATTTATCAAAACATTGCCTGGAGTGACATTTACCGAAGCGGGAAGAGCGAACGGAACGACAACCACTTTGGACGGCGACTATGATGGGTATGCCGAGTGTGTCAAAGCCGAATTCGATCCGAATGTTGTATCGATGCAGGAACTGATGGGGTACTTCTTTGAAATTATCGATCCGTACAGCGTGAACAAACAAGGGGAAGATGTCGGCGAGAAATACCGAACAGGTGTGTACAGTGAAAACGAAGCACATTTGAATGAAGCAAAAGCATTCATTACTGCAAGACCGGATGCTGACCGGGTTGTAGTCGAAGTTCTGCCGCTCACAAACTATGTGAAAAGTGCGGAAGAGCACCAGGACCGGTTAACAAGATGTCCGGATGATTACTGCCATATTCCTGAAGCGTTATTAACGAAATATAAATGAAAAATGAACCTTCCAGTCAAGTTTGAGATGGAAGGTTCATTAAAAGAGAGACAAAATCTTCAAGATAAAAGATTTTGTCTCTCTCCATTTTACATGCATTCATCTACATGAATATTAGTATGCAGTCCAACCAGCATCAGCAGCAATGACTTGTCCGTTGATGAAGCTTGAATCATCAGAACCTAGGAATAATGCTAGCTGAGCGATTTCTTCCGGTTGACCAGCACGAGGCATTGTGCCAAGCCCTGTTTGTTGACGTCCTGCACCGAACTCAGAAACACCTGTCATTGATGATTGAATGTTTGTCATTACCCCACCTGGTGCGATACCGTTACAACGGATGCCAGAGTTTGCGTACATGTAACCTGTGTTTTTCGTTAAACCAGCAACTGCGTGTTTCGAAGCAGTATAAGCTGCACCAGCACGAGCACCACGTAAACCGCCTGCTGAGATGTTATTTACGATAACACCGTGACCTTGTTCAAGGAAGAGGTTCGTTGCGATACGCATTGCACGCATTACACCCATTGTATTTACTGAGAAAAGACGGTCCCATTTCTCATCTGTAATTTCACCGACTGGTTCCATGCCGTCCATGATTCCAGCGTTGTTTACTAAAATATCTAATTGACCGTAAGCTGCTTTAGTTTCTTCAAACATGCGCTCGATGTCAGCTAATTCTGCTACGTTTGCCTGGTTTGCAATTGCTTGTCCGCCAGCTGCTACGATTGCATCTGCTACTGTTTTTGCACCTTCACCATTATAATCTGAAACGACAACTTTTGCGCCTTCTTTTGCATAAAGTTCAGCGATTGCTTTCCCCATACCAGAAGCTGCACCAGTTACGATTGCTACTTTACCTTGTAATTTCATTTTAAATCAACCTCCTGAAATATAATTATTATACATCTGTACAATAAAATTATAATACACAAATTAAAGCGTTTTCAATCAGCAAAAAACCTTCATGTTGTACGATATCCAACAGATTTGATAGAATTGTACAGTAAAGGAGGCCATCATGAATAAAAATGATCTTCGTGTTATCAAAACGAAAAAAACAATACATAAAGCATTACTTTTATTATTGAAGGAAAAGTCATTGCCCCAAATTAAAATTACCGAGCTTTGTAAAGAAGCGACGATTAATCGCGGGACGTTTTATTTCCATTATCAAAGTGTTGACGATGTACTTCAGGAATTATTCGAAGAAATTATGCTGGATTTACAAATTTCATATGATGAGCCTTTTAAAGAAGGATTGGAGCTAACTGTCAGCGGAATGAACTTAAATCCGAATTCCGTGAAGATTTTCGACCACGTCAAGAAATACGAGGACTTTTACAAAATTGTATTATCTGAAGATGTATCGATGAAATATTATTACATGCTTTTTGATGAAATTTGCAAGCTGATGGATGAGACCGATTATTTAAAACATGAACATCAGTTAAATAAATATCTGCATGCCTATAATGCAAATGCCATCATCGGATTACTCATTCAATGGTATTTGAACAACTTTGAAGACTCGGTGGATATGATGAACAACCGCCTCGTGGAAATTGTGAAGTTTCGGCAGTCGCTAAAGTGAAAATTTCTAATCGCTAGAAAGTGGAGTAGTGGACTATTTCATTTTCTAGCCTTTTTGCTTTATAGGTGTGCCTAAAATAATTCAATCACATTCTTAACAAGTAAATTATTAATTTAACCATTTTGCGTCATATTTTTACAGAATATTAACAACTTTATGATAATATAAAAGGGAGTTGGTTAGCCTTTGCTGATTGACCATAAATCGAATGTCTAGGAGGAGAAAAATGGTTAAAAATCGAAATGTAACTCTACTGTTTTCTTGGGTACTTATTGTTTTCATTTTAATTCAGCCTCTTCAATCTACTGTCACGAATGCAGCTTCCGGAGACGGATCATCGTCGGCACCTTACTCGGTATCTCAGGCAATCAGCAATCAAAATAACTCCTTAAAAACTGTTCAAGGTTATATCGTAGGACAGCCTACAGCAACAACGACCGTCCTTACTAGCAATTTTCCAAATGACTACGCATTGGCTATAGCGGACAGTGCGAACGAAACGAATACCGCAAACATGATCTATGTACAAATACCAACTTCTTTCCGCTCTTCTTACGGCTTGAAATCCAATCCTTCGTTAATGGGGAAAAGCATTAAAATAACGGGAACATTGTCAGCTTACTTTTCTCATCCTGGATTAAAAAATGGGACTGCATTTACGTTATTAGAAGGAAATCCAACAACTCCTGATCCAACACCGGAACCGAATCCATCAACTGGCGGCTATTATGATGCGGCTATTGGAAAAACGGGTGCCGCTTTAAAAACAGCTCTGCATAATATTATTGATGATCATACAGAAATTTCGTATTCCAATGTATGGACAGCTCTTCGCGAAACAGATGAAGACCCGAACAATTCGAATAACGTCATTCTTCTTTATACAGGCCGTTCTCAAAGTAAAACTACAAACGGCGGGAATGTGAATGACTGGAACCGCGAGCATGTTTGGGCAAAATCCCACGGCGGGTTTGGTACGTCAATGGGTGCAGGAACAGACTTGCATCATTTGCGTCCAACCGATGTGAGCGTCAACGGTACGAGAAGCAACCTTGATTTTGACAACGGCGGGAACGAGCATTCAGAAGCAGCCGGAAACTACTATGACTCGGATTCATGGGAGCCGAGAGACAGTGTAAAAGGCGATGTTGCCCGCATGCTGTTTTATATGGCGGTTCGCTATGAAGGGGACAGCGGGGAAGTGGATTTGGAACTAAATAATAAAGTGAACAATGGCACGGCTCCTTACCACGGGAAACTATCGGTACTGCTTCAATGGCATAAACAAGACCCGGTCGACAATTTCGAACGGAACAGAAATGAAATCATTTATACAGATTACCAGCACAACCGCAATCCATTTATCGATCACCCCGAGTGGGCATCGGCTATTTGGGAATAAAATAACAAAAAATACTCTCCTTTAAGCATATATAAAGTAAAGGGGAGTATTTTTGTGCTTCCTGTAATATAATTTATGGAAGGGAGTGTTATAAATGGGCGAAATAGACATAAGCAAAGAGGCAATCGAAAAGGATTTGGCGTTGATTAAAACGTGTTTAAGACTCATTAATCAAGCGGTGATTTTAAGGGAACGCAGTGGCGAAACCTTTACCCCTTCTGAAAATGAAGAATTACATATATTAATTTCTAAAATTGATAAGGACTTAAATGAACTTAAAGTGAACATAAATTATGATACAAGGTAAAGGGAGAGATTAGGAACGGTTTGAAATCCAGTCTTTTGCCTTAACGATGCCAACCAACTATAATGAAACGATAGATGGTTTTTAAAGGAGATTTTTTAATGAATACACGAATGAATACAAGATATAAAATTACACGTCATGACGAAGAAGGCAATCCAACGCTTAGCCTGCAGGAATGCCAAAACTTCTTTGCGACAAAATCGGATTTCGAATATAGAGATTACTACAGTGTCACACAAGACGGTGTTAATATGAAAATTAACGGCTACTTCTTTATGTGGCATATAGAAGGTCTGGAAATACCGTTCCGTTTTTACGAGAACGAGCTTTATGTTGCGGTATCACACCCTGCTGTAATGGATAAAACGAAGGAAGTAGCGCGCGGCTTGGAAGCGAATTATATTGAAGGATAATTTCTATTCAGACAGTTGGGACCGGGAATCCGGGGCCGACTGTTTATTTTATTTTGGGAAGGTAGGGTTTACAAATGAATTTATTAATTTTAGGCGGAACTGGCCGGGTTGGAAGTCACTTGGTTGAAAATGCACTTCAGGACGACCATCATGTAACGGTTCTTGTTCGTACACCGGAGAAAGTCCAAATCCAGCATAACAATTTAACGGTTGTTCAAGGGGATGTGCTTAGTAAGGAAGATATTGGGCAGGCGATGCATGGTTTGGATGTGGTAATGAGTGCACTGAATACGGATGGGGGAACGACTCTAACTGACAGCATGCCGCTAATTATTGATGCGATGAAAAAGGAAGGCATTAAACGAATCATCACAATCGGTACTGCCGGCATCCTGCAAAGTCGCGTCAGCCCAGAACTGCTGCGCTACCAGTCGAGCGAATCCAAGCGGAAACTAACCCGTGCTGCTGAAGAACACCATAAAGTGTACGAGTTGTTGCTGCAGTCGGGACTTGATTGGACAATTGTCTGCCCTACATATTTGCCTGACGGGGAACGGCTCGGAAACTACCGGGCAGAGCGAGATTTTTTACCGGTAGACGGCAGCCAAATTTCAGTTCCGGATACAGCGGACTTTGCCTATAGCTTATTGGAAAGCAGTGATTTTATAAAAGCGCGCGTAGGGATCGCGTATTAACTTAATTTAGCTGAAATCATTTTGAAAATGCCGATGCCTGTAAGCTTCAATGTCATTTTTTCATTATTTGAAAGGTTCTTCTCAACGTAAACAGACAGGTTATCGATTTTGATTTCATTATAGTTATGCACGTCTTTCGGCTTACCTAAATGAGTCATCAATTCCTGGACGGGCGGGGCGCAGCAAGCGTTCACAGATATAGTTTTTACGGAAACAGGCTTGCCTTTTGACTGCATCCATTTTTTCGTATTTGTATCAAGTTCGATTTGCATGAAGGGTTCCTCGCTTTCGTAGAGAAGTTCTAATATCTCCGCTCAATGTTCTAATAAACTTAAAATAGTTCTAATAAAACGGCGGTTTTCTAATATATATGTACGATCTTCTAATAAGTGTTCCCGATGTTCAAATAAGTACCGCGGAAGTTCTAATAAACAACGGACATGTTCTAATATAACGGAAAATCTTCTAATATCCGTAATGCTTCTACCATATCATAAAACACAAAATTTAAAAGAAACAAAAAAACGAACGATTCGGCTTCTCCGGTAAAGGAGCAATCCCAATCGTTCGTTTTAACGTTTACGAAGATAAAAATAGTTTCTATTAAAATGAGTAAAAATCTAAGAGGTGGGTATTAATGCTGTATAACAAATTTAGAGGAGGGATTCTAAATGAATCATTTGAAAGCGTTGGTTATTAAATTTGTGATGATTGCGGCAGTTTTAGGTATTATTCTTGCAGGGATTTTTGATTTTGCATTTAGTGACACATTAGTAATCAGTTTAGTGTTAACACTTTTAGCTTATGTTGTAGGGGATTTAGGGATTTTCCAAAATGCCGGTGCCCGCGCAGAGCAGGATAAACGGAATATCGTCGCAACATTATCGGATGTTCTTTTAGCAGCAATTGTTATTTACTTTATGGGACAAAGCTATTCTGAAAACAGCGAGAATATTGTAGCAGCTGCCATTGTTTCAGCTGTAGTCATAGGTTTAGGGGAATGGTTCTTCCACAAATATATTGATAGACACGTATTTGACAGAGCCGATGCAACAGATGCTCAAAGAGAATATTAACAGTTTCGTAATGGCGCTTTCCAATTAGGAGAGCGCTATTTTTACATTCAAAAAAGAACACGGAAATTAATCCGTGTTCACTGTAGTTATTTTCGAGTTGTCGTAGTTTCCCACATATCCTTAAGCCAAGCATCAAACTGTGCGCCTTTTTCGCCTTCATATGTGTTGTAAATATCGATACGCATTTTTTCCAATTTCACTTTGAAGTCTTCATACGTGTGGTCCGCAGGCAAGCTCTTCTTAATGCGTTTGAAAATTTTACGCAAGTCTTTGAACAATTCGCCTTTAGGTGCTTCAGACGGTTCAACTTGCTGACCCATTTTCTTTAAATGTTTCGCCGCAGCATCACGAACTTTCGTTACTAAATCGGCTTTCGCAACATATTGCAAAATTTTGATCGATTCATCCGCTTTAATTTTCGCTAATTCCTGTACTGCATCTAAACGTGCTTCCCAGTCTGCTGTACGATTTACGGCCTTCTTTAATTCACTGAAATTTTCAGGTAATTGTGGTGCTGTTTCTTGATTTTGTTGACTCATTATTTTGTCTCCTTTGTCATTGCCTTACTAGCAATGATCCGCTCCATCCATTATAGCATGAAAGCGAGGCAATTACTCGTTCTAGTGGATGCGCGGATACGATTGCAGTAAGGAAGATTTTCTAATAAAACGTTGCATTATTCTAATATCCCGAAAAATGTTCTAATAAAAGTGAGATATTCTAATATAAATCCTATTTTTTCTAATAAGTGCCCCAACTATTCAAATAAAACACGCAAATGTTCTAATATCCCATTCAACTCTTCTAATAAGTACCCGAACTTTTCTAATAAAATCCCGGTCCGCTGCCGCACAATGTGAAAAACAATGCTTTCACCCCAAAAAAAAGCCCGACTAAACGAGATCTTCTAATAAACCCAGCCAATGTTCTAATAACCGACGCAACTCTTCTAATAAGTACCCGAACTTTTCTAATAAAATCCCGCCGCGCTGCCGAACAACGTGAAAAACAATGCTTTCACCCCAAAAAAAAGCCCGACTAAACGAAATCTTCTAATTAACCCCGCCAATATTCTAATATCCGACGCAATTCTTCTAATAAGTACCCGAACTTTTCTAATAAAATCCTACCCCGGCAACCGGCCAACGTGAAGATCAACGCTTGCCCTCAAAAAAGCGCCCGACTAACTTAGATTTTCTAATAAAATCCCGCCCCGCTGCCGCACAGCCTAAAAATCCCGCGCACACACTCTAAAAAAGCACAACCTCAAACACGAAATCTCAACTCATTTCAGTTACACTCTTACTAAGCAATTGACAAAGGAGGAATTCAACTAATGTTCCAAAACAAAACCGTGATCGTAACAGGGGCAGCGCAAGGAATCGGGCGCTCCGTAGCAACTCATTTTGCAAAAGCCGGTGCCAATGTGATCATCGCAGATATCGAACATGACTTAGGTGTCCAGCTGGCAGGCGAACTCCAAAAGGAAGGCTACTCCGCTATTTTTGCAGAGACCGATGTGCGCAGTGAAGAGAGCGTCCGTCAATTGATGGAAATGGCCGCAGCCCGTTTTGGAGAAATTCATATTTTGATCAATAATGCGGGGAAAGGGAAATGGATTTCACCGCTGGAATTATCGCTCGAAGACTGGGATGACATCATCAATACGAATTTGCGCAGTGTCTTTTTATGTTCGCGTGAAGCGGCAAAACGGATGAACAGCGGCGGGGCGATCATCAATCTTGCGTCAACGCGTGCGGTCATGTCCGAACCGAATTCAGAAGGCTATGCCGCATCAAAAGGCGGAATCCTGGCCTTGACTCATGCATTGGCAAGCTCATTCAGTGAGCTGAACATAACAGTAAACAGCATTTCACCGGGATGGATTGAAACAGGGGATTACGATGCCCTAAGACCCTCCGACCACAAACAGCATTTTTCAAACCGTGTCGGCAAACCGGATGATATTGCCCGCGCCTGTCTGTATTTAGCGAACCCGGAAAATGATTTTATTACCGGGACGGATCTGACAATCGATGGCGGAATGACGAAGAAAATGATTTACGAAGAATAGTAGAATGAATGGCGCTTTCCTGCAAGAAGGAACAGCGCCATTTTCCATTATAAATCGCACTTCTCGTTCTATCATCGTAATCTAATAGAGTTCTCAGTATTTTCTAATTTTGGGATGGTACATTTACAATTAATAAATTTTGGAGGGATGCCTAATGAAAATTGTAATTGTACCATCAGGGTTTAAAGAATGTTTGGACGCAGAGGATGTCGCATTAGCAATGGAACGTGGGGTAAGACGATTTGACCCGACCGTTGATTTGGAAGTAATACCAATGATTGATGGCGGGGAAGGGTTTGTGAAGACGATTGTTCGTTTAAAGAATGGAGAAATCGTATATAAAAAAGTAACCGGACCGGTCGGCAAAAAGATTAAAAGCTATTTTGGTATTTACACAGAAAACGGGAAACGGAATGCGGTTATTGAGATGGCGGCGGTGGCCGGTTTGAAGCTTGTTCCGCGTCATCAAAGAAATCCGTTGAAAACGACTACTTATGGTGTAGGGGAATTGATTGTTGCGGCAATTGATATGGGCATTGATAATATTCTGATTGGCTGCGGTGATTCGGGTACGTCGGACGGGGGTGCGGGAATGGCGCAAGCATTGGGCATTCGGTTTTTGGACGAAAACAAGCAGATTGTACATGTGAACGGCGGGGAAGATTTAATGGAAGTAGAATCTATTGATATGCAAAATGCAGATCCAAGGGTAAAGAACGTTTCAATCAATGTGGCATGTAACTGGAACAATATTTTATGCGGCGAAAAAGGGGTGGCGCATATATTTGGACCGCAAAAAGGAGCTACACCAAAACAGGTGGAACAATTAGCATCAGCGCTTGATCATTATGCGGATCTAATTGAACAGGCAACAAAAATGGATGTCCGTTCATTACCGGGCAGCGGGGCATCCGGCGGGTTAGGTGCGGGGCTAATTGCATTTGCGGGTGCCACATTGCATCAACGGTTCAATATCATCATGAAATATATCAATATAGAAGAAAAAATTCTGACGGCGGATATCGTATTAACAGCGGAAGGCAGTCTTGATTTTCAGACACCGAACGGGAAAATTCCTGCTGAAGTGGCACGCATTGCGAAAAAGAATCACATCCCGGTCATCGCGATTACCGGAACAATCGGCAAAGGCGCAAATCTGAACTATCATGCCGGTATTGATGCCTACAGCAGCATCATTCAAAAACCGATATCTTTGGAAAAGGCGATTAAAAAAGCACCGAAATGGATTGAGGAAAGTACGGAATCGGTTTTACGGAAAGTTTCAATTGGCATGGAAATAGCCAATAAAGAGAATAGAAAAGAAAGAGCGATTTAACATGCCTAGCAGAGTAGAAAGAAATAAAAAAAAGCAAAATCGCCTGAAAACAAAGATTCAATCGATGCCGAGAAAGACAGCGATCATTATTTCCATACACATTCTGATTCTGATTACGGTTATTTTCATACAAGATTTGGATTACAGTGCAAAAGTTGCTCTATTTGCATTCTTATGCGCGATGACATTATGGGTGACAACGAAATTTTCAGCAGGCTGGGTGGCGATGGCACTTATTGCATTTATAATTTTAATGAATGCAGCAGAGCCTGATTTATTGTACAGCTCATTATCCGAAAAAGTTGTGTGGCTTATGATTGGCGCGTTTATTATCGGGGAAGCCGTTAAAAAATCCGGGCTGGCCGAGCGACTGACGATGTTCATCTTAAGTAAATCGAATAAAAAAGAGAATGTCGTGCTCGGGCTAAGTTCGGTATTGTTTGCATCGGCCTTCTTCATCCCTTCAACATCGGGACGGGCAGCATTATCAATGCCAATCATTAAACAAATAAGCGAAAAATTCTCTTCCAAAGAACAAAGCGTTTTGGCGATTATCGCACCGGTCATTATTTTAATGAGTACATCGGCGACCTTAATCGGAGCAGGTTCCCATTTAATCGGCGTCGGTTTTCTCGAAAGTATGGCCGGTAAATCGATTTCCTACATCCAGTGGTTAATATGGGGAGTTCCGTTTGCACTTGTTGTAACATTGCTTTCATTAATCGTCATCAAATGGATATTGTGGCCACGGGATGGTGCAGATGAATTGGAAAGTACTGTAACGATACCTTTAACTAAACCTTTTGAAACAGATGAAAAAAAGACAATGATGCTCATATTATTTTTAATCATCGGCTGGATGACAGAAAGCCTTCACGGATTGGATATTGAACTGATTACAGTAATCGGTGCCATTCTTTTCATGATGCCGAACTTCGGAATTATCAGCTGGAAACAGGGAATGAATGCCATTTCGTGGAATCTTGTGATGTTTGTTGCGGCAGCGACGGCGCTCGGCAAAGTATTGGTCGATACAGGGATTGTGGAATGGATAGAAAGCGAAATGATCAGCGTCCTGCATCTGTTTGTCGGTGCACCGGACTGGCTGATTGTGCTAATGATCCTAACGATTACCGTGACAAGTCATCTATATATTACTTCCCATACGACTCGTGCCATTGTCTTCATTCCAGGGTTGATCTTATTCAGTGAATTAATCGGGGTCAACCCGTCAACTGTCGTGTTTTTAAGTTTGATCGGGATGAATTATTGTGTAACGGTGCCAGTCAGCTCAAAAGCACTGCTGCTGTTTTATGAGGAAGGGGATATTTCCTATGATGCGCGGAACCTCGTAAAGCTTAGCGCTATTTTAATGCCCCTATATATATTCATCATCATGTTGTTCTACTTTACTATTTGGCAATGGACAGGCATGCATTTATAAAGTCAGTGTCAATTTCCAATTAAGGAAATTGACAATTTTTTTCTGTATTTAACACGATTCCTAGCAATTATTAACTAATAGTTCTAAATTTAAAAATTGTTCAGAAAATAAAGATTGTTTTTATTATTACCCTGTTATAATATAAAACGTATTAAATAACTAGGGATTAATAGTGGAGGCATTTAGCATGAAAAAATTATTATCAATCGTTACATTATCAGCACTTGTTTTAGCAGCATGTGGTGGCGACAAATCAGAGGAAAACGCAAGCGAAGCAAAAAATAAATTAGAGGAAATCCAGGCAGACGGGAAAATTCAAATCGGTCTTGAAGGAACATTCCCTCCATTCAGCTTCCATGATGAATCAGGAGCGTTAACAGGCTTTGAATATGAAATTGCTGATCAAATCGCAAAAGACCTTGGTGTTGAAGCAGAATATGTTGAAACAAAATGGGATTCTTTAATTGCAGGTTTAGATACAGATAAATACGATTTCGTTATTAACAACGTATCGATTACAGATGAGCGTAAAGAAAAGTACGACTTCTCAACGCCATATATGAAATCAGAAGCGGTAGTTGCAGTCCATACAGATAACACAGAAATTAAAGAGCCGGCTGACATGGACGGCAAAAAATCTTCACAAACAATTACAAGTAACTTTGCCCGCGATGCAGAAGCGCTTGGTGCAGAAGTAGTCGCAACAAATGATTTAATGAGTTCAATCGAGCTTGTTGTACAAGGCCGCGCAGATGGAACAATCCATGACCGTGTAACATTCCTGACATACTTGCAGGAACAGCCGGATACGAAATTGAAAGTGCTTGACGGTGCGATCAATTCAACTGATATCGCATTAATTTTAAATAAAGAAAACGATGAGTTCCGTGAGAAGTTAAATGAAATTATTAAAGAACGTACAGAAGACGGTACATTCGAAGCAATTTCGGAAAAATATTTTGGTGAAAATGTTATTTCAAACAACTAATGGAAAGGTCGTTTCGACGGCCTTTTTTACGTGGATTTAACTATAGAAAGGAGTGTTAGTGGATGAGTAGAGAAATGGATATTTTACTTAACTCAATCTGGCCGATTTTAAAAGCAGGACTTCTTGTTACCATTCCGCTATCGCTCATTGCCTTTGCCATCGCATTAGTTATCGCAGTCGTAACGGCACTGGCGAGAATCTCGAACTACAAAGTATTGCGCTGGATTTTCGGTACGTATGTCTGGGTATTCCGTGGAACACCACTATTGGTGACATTGTTTATCGTATTCTTCGGGCTTCCGAAAGTGGGGATTACCCTTGATGCATGGACAGCGGCGATTATTACATTCTCGCTGAATACGGGTGCCTATGCATCTGAATCGATTCGAGCTTCGATTTTGGCCATTCCAAAAGGACAATGGGAAGCAGCGGAATCTCTCGGTATGACGTATTGGCAAATGATGAGACGAGTGATCGCACCGCAGACTGTCCGAATTTCATTGCCTTCAGTGGCCAATGATTTTATCGATTTGGTAAAAGGAACATCTTTAGTTGCGAGTATCACGCTGGCGGACTTATTCATGGTCGGACAGCAAATTACCGCACGTACATATGAGCCGCTTATGATTTATTCACTTTGTGCGGTCATCTATTTAATTTTCATTAGTATTCTGATGGTCATTCAAAGCCGCCTGGAAAAATACGCATCGAAGTATGTATAAGAGTGGCAAGTGAAGCGCTAGAAGGGAGGGCTTATTATCGTACAATTTCAGCAAATGTCGAAGTTCTTTGGCGAGAACGAGGCATTGAAAAATATCAATTTAACATTCCATGAAGGCGAAACAACGGTTATTTTAGGTCCATCCGGTTCAGGGAAATCAACGCTGTTACGCTGCATCAATTTATTGGAGCGACCTGAAAAAGGAATTTTGACAGTCGGCAACCAGACAGTTGAACTGAACAAGCCGATCTCTCAAAAGAACCTGCTTTCAATTCGCCAAAATACGGCGATGGTATTCCAAAGCTTCAATCTGTTCCCGCATATGAAAGTGCTTGAAAATGTGATGGAAGGACCGGTTACCGTTTTAAGGAAAGATAAAGCGGCTGCAAGACAAAAGGCAAAGCAATTATTGGAGAAGGTTGGCCTGAGTCATAAAACAGACCAGTATCCATCGCAATTATCCGGCGGTCAGCAGCAGCGTGTCGCCATCGCGAGAGCATTGGCAATGGAACCGCAGTTTTTACTGTTCGATGAGCCGACGAGTGCACTGGATCCCGAGCTTGAGGGAGAAGTGTTGAAGGTGCTGAAAGACTTGGCGGAGGAAGGCAAGTCGATGATTATCGTGACGCACAACCTGAATTTTGCGCGCGAAGTGGCAGACCGGATTTTATTTCTGGAAAACGGTGAAATCGGCTATGACGGCGTAACCGAAAACTTCTTTACAGCGAACAACAACGAACGGATTCAACAATTTATAAAATCTATGCAATTTATCTAACTAGGGGGATTCAACATGACAACAGAGAAAACAAATGTAGAGAGCTTTGATTTAGACCATACAAAAGTAGTGGCACCTTATGTACGACTTGCCGGTACAAAAACAGGAGCGAAAGGCGATGTCGTAACAAAATACGATATCCGTTTCAAACAGCCGAACAAAGCACATATGGAAATGCCGTCACTACACTCTTTAGAGCATTTAATGGCAGACCGTATCCGCAACCATAGTGAAGATGTCGTTGATTTATCGCCAATGGGCTGCCAAACAGGCTTCTACTTGGCATTACTGAACTACAATGATTATGACGGCGTATTAACGATTATTGAAAATACACTGCAAGATGTACTGAAGGCAGAGTCTGTTCCAGCATGTAATGAAGTACAATGCGGCTGGGCAGCAAGCCATAGCTTAGAAGGCGCAAAAGCATTAGCTGAAGAATTTTTAGCAGGCCGTGCTGAATGGCATATCGTTTTCGGAGAATAATTGTTGAAGCAAGTCTCCTGTGAGGGTTCTCTCGCAGGAGGCTTTTTTAATGTTCTAATAACAGGTCGAGTTGTTCTAATATATCCGGAAAACTTCTAATAAAAGTGCGATCTTCTAATATAAGTATAAGATGTGCTAATAAGTTCTCCACTTGTTCTAATATCACCCGCAGAAGTTCGAATAACCTTCCCCGAAGTTCTAATATGTGTCCCAACTCTTCTAATAAATTCTCACGTCGTCCCCGAACAATCTGAAAAACAAAACTTCCCCCCTATAAAGCGTCCGCCTATCCACGTTATTCTAATAAACCCCGCCAATGTTCTAATAACCGATGTAACTCTTCTAATATCTAACCCAAATCTTCTAATAAAATTTACACCCCAACCCCGACCCTGAAAGTATGGAGCAAGTAACACCTCAAATGGAAGAAGTATCGGCAACAGCACAACAAGTGTCTGCATCTATTCTCGAAACATCTTCCAGCGTGCAGGAAAAGGCTTCATTTGCTCAAGACAATGCCGCGATTTCTGAAGAAGTTGCCGCCTCTTCGGAACAACAGCTTATCGCGATTGAAGAAATTTCATCATCTGCACAAGCTTTAACGGAACTGGCACAGGAATTGCAGCTCGTTATCGCGAAATTTAAATATTAAACAAAAGGCATCTTCGAGTAAGGAGATGCCTTTTTATAGGTAGAAAAGTTCGCGCAAAAGGCTAAAATAGGCTAAATTGAAGTTGTGTAAATTTGAATTCAGAAGGGGAAGGATACAATGAAAAGCGCAAAACCATTTTTAATGTTTCAAGGCGGTGTTGCTGAAGAAGCAATGAACTTCTACACATCAGTGATCGAGGACGCGGAAATTACGAGCATTGTCCGCTATGGGGCAAATGAAGGCGGAGATGAAGGAAAAGTCATGCAGGCTACTTTTTCGATTAAAGGTCAGGAATTTATGTGCATTGACAGTAATCTGAAACATGAATTTGACTTCACACCATCGTTTTCTATTTTTATTACATGTGATACGGAAAAGGAAATCGATCATCTGTATGAAAAACTGCTTGAAGGCGGACACCCGCTAATGCCAATCGGGGATTACGGTTTCAGTAAGAAGTTCGGCTGGCTAAATGACCGCTACGGCGTGTCATGGCAGATCAATTTAGCATAATAAAATGTGCCGGGTGGCGTGCATTGATACCCGGCGCTTCATTTTCTAATAAAGGGCTGAGTTGTTCTAATATATTTTAAAATCTTCTAATAAAAGTGAGATTTTCTAATATAAGTGTCGGTTGTTCTAATAAGTATGTGGTTTGTTCTAATATCACCCGCAGATCTTCAAATATCCTGCCCGGAACTTCTAATATCTGCTCCAACTCTTCTAATAAAACAGCTAGGCCGGTGGAAAAAATTCTCCCTTAATAAAATGTGCTAATAAAATCCGCAAAAGTTCTAATATCTGTTCGATAAAATAGGTGTGCCACTCTAAAAACACATCCAGCAAAAAAATATTCTAATAAAGTCCGTAAAAGTTCTAATATCCCGCCCGGAAGTTCTAATATCTGCTCCAATTCTTCTAATAAAACCGCTAGGTCAGTGCAAAAACTCCTCCACCAATAAGTTGTTCAAAAAAACTTCGCAGAACTTCTAATATCCCGCCCCAAACTTCTAATAACCACCCGAAACGTTCTAATAAAAACACACCCCAACAAATCAACCCGCATTCTGATAAAGCATCCCGCCAAACGCCCGGTTTCTCACCATCACCTTCAGCAAACCGTAGCCTAAAAGCGCACCCGCAAACGAACTCATCATAAATGCCGGGACAAATCCGAACAGCGCCGCTTCCTGACCTAAAAATAAAACCGCAATCGGATAAGTAGCCATCGCACCAAGCAACCCTGTCCCGATCACTTCACCTGCCGCTGCAAACGCCAGCTTCTTCGTTTTCGCAAACAAAAATGCAGCGAGAAGTGCGCCAATCATACTTCCCGGATAGGCAAAGATACTGCCTGTCCCCATCAAGTTTCTCAACGTCGATGTAAGAAATGCCTGTAACACCGCATACCATGGACCGAGCAGTACCGCCGATACGACATTGGCAAAATGCTGAATCGGAAAAATTTTCGCAAAACCTAATGGGATGTACACCATACTGCTGAGAATCGTCGTAATCGCTGCGATAATCGCGGAGTATGTAAGCTTTCTCGTTTTATTCATTTCTACCATCCTTTACAATAATTTTTGCAACAAAAAAACCACTTTCAATTAAGAAAGTGGTATCGTAGCCTATACAAAAATATAAAATAGGGAATCGACACTACTTTCCTACGCTAGTATTACCTAGATCAGGTGCAAAGGGTACTTCTCAGCCAAACAGGCGCCCCCAGTAGTTTTCATATTCAATTACGAGCAGATTATATTCTGCCAATATTAGGTTAATTTCACAGTTATCATAACACGGCCGTTTCATTATGCAAATGCTTTTTAGAAATTTGATTCCTTTGACCGAGAAAAACTACTGCTCATACCCGCCGCGGTAGTTGCCGGGCTGGACTTGCTGCCATGGGTTTGGTGGACCGATGAAGGTATTCGGGCGTACCGGTGCAACTGCCTGCGTCCATAAATTTTCGTTCATCCCATATGTGTGGGCCATAATATTTGCTGGTGTCAGCTTGAGCAGGTCGGAACCTAAAATGACTTCAGGTGTCGGTGCGTTGAAAATGGCAAGCAGATGCGTGTTGTTTTGCGTGGCGACTTCGTAATGCCACCAACCTTGAGGGACGTTTGCGACCTGGCCGGGGGTAATCGGAAAATGCATCAGCTGTTTCGTAAACGGATTTAAAATCGAAACAATCGCACTTCCCGCAATACAATAAACAAGTTCCGCCGCATTTTGGTGGTAGTGCGGTTCAATGACATTATTGGCGCTCAAATAAATATCAAGCAGCGATATATTATCCAATGTGTTTAACTGGTTGACGCCCATTACATTAATAAAATTTTGCTGGTCTTTTACGAACAACGGGTTTTTATTAAGGTCGAATGTAAACTGGGGCTGCACTGATGTATAATCTTGATTCGGATTCAATAGTTCACCTCTTTTTATTGTAGTTAAAGTATGCAATAATTTACTGGTGTGTGCCTATTGTCGATAGTAGCCATCCATCTAAAAATACACATATAACGCATTGATTAATGTGAAAATCAAAATAAACAGGGTAGCACCACATACAATAATTTCTGCAAAGTGGACGAACATGACTCTTTCATAACTTAACTCGGCTTTACGAAAACTAAAGAAATCCCCATGACTGATAATATAAATAAACGTACTCACGACCATTAAGGAAGACATTAAAAATGAAATTGTTGGCAAAGAAGTAACGTAGCGCGAGTTGCCTCCTGTTTCCATATAGAGCGGAATATCCAATCTCTTACTTAACACAAAACTGCCAATGACCAGGATGTAGATAATAAGCGAAATATTAAACGGGTGTATGCGGTAATCGATCAGATCAAGCATTTTTTTTGTCTTCCCTTTATACTCCCAGTCCTTATTGTCTTCTACTCTGTCACCTTTCAGCATGTAAATAATACCGGCTATTACAAGCCCCGAAAATAAATACCATTCCAGCATCGTAAAAAACAGCGTCCAGCTATAAAACGGTGCGATCACAAGTGGGAGAATAACGAGTCCAAACAACCATTTATTAACTGGCTGATTAGCAATAAGCCATTCGTTTAAAGCATGCCGTTTATCTTTTGTATGTGCTTTTTCCGGTTCCCGGTAACTGAAGATTTGATTCATTACAAAAGTGCATCCTACCAGTACTAACCCGATTCCGAAAGTAAGATAAGAAGCTTTCGGATAAATCACGACCCCATCATAATTAAGGATGATCCAGTTCCCGCATAGGGCAGTGATCAATATCCCGGTAAGCATCATATATGAAGATAAGTTTCTCATCCGTACACCTCCAATTGTTCTATTCTACGTCGATAGGCTGGAAATAGTTTCAAAACGAAACAGGAGGCATGTAAAAGCTTCTAATAACGACCTGCAATGTTCTAATAACCATCCGACATCTTCAAATAAAGCACTCCGATGTTCTAATATCCCGCCGACATTTTCTAATAACCACCCCAACTATTCTAATAAAATCCAAAACAAAAAAGCGATTGCACAAATAGAACCGTCTCCTACTGTGCAGTCGCTTTTTTCATAATAAGCTGCAATATTTCATTCGCACAAATCGCATCGGCATCGGCTGTATGATGCTTTAGTAGCGGGATGTTATATGTCTCGGCAATGACATTTAAATTATTTCTCGGGCTGTCCAAATACTTCCGCGCAAGTAGTACTGTGCAGGCAGCCGGATTTGTTGGGCGAATGCCATTTCGGAAAAACTCTAGCGCAAGAAAGCTATACCAGTCAAACCCGATATGATGACTGACGATCGGCAAATCACCTAAAAAAGCTTTAAATGTATGAATGACAGGGGAAATCGTTTGTTCATGTTTGACGCGTTCATTAGTAATTCCGTGAATATGCGAATTTTTAATTGGTTTTTCCGGATTCACAAACCGGTGAAAGAGGTCCATCGTTTCACCATGGCGTATTTTTAACGCAGCAATTTCTACGATTTTATCACCCCTAGCAGCAGAGCCTCCCGTCGTTTCAATATCGACGACAACATATTCGGGTGCCTGCTCCAGCAGTTCCACCATCTCAGGAACCTTTAAGCGCGGACTGTACGTTGTCATAAATTTTCTCAAATACTGCGCGGCAAGCTTCGTATTGTAATAGTGGCCATAACTTGTCTGTGCAATATAGCCGTGCTGTTCGAGTTCATCAATTGCCTCCATTGGATAGCTAGCGGCCAATGCTTCCCGTTTGGCAAAGCTGACAATCGAGCACGTAATCATGATTCGGATGTGCAGCCGTTCAATGTTCATAAACTTCACCTCTTCTTAATTGGAACGTTTGTTCTATAATTGAACCATATATGAAGTAAATAATAAATAAAAAAGCTGACCACTACCGAAACAATGAGTAATGGTCAGCCAATCAATTATTCAGAAAACGGATTCGGCACTGGTTGCAGACGTTCTTGGACTTTCTTCGCAACGACCGTTTTTCCTTTTGAAGGAACGGTATTTGGTATCGAAGATCTTGCTTCGAGATCTTCCCAGAAATCCGTGTTTTTAATGCCTAACACTAACGGACTGAACGTTAGGTTAAGCCTAATTTTTATCGAAATAAAGGCTTAGGAACGTTTTAGTAGCAGGTTTTTAACGGTATTCCAAATTAACAGAAAATAATTTAATTCGCAGGAAAAATCGAACGAATTTCATAATCTTTTGTACAGTAATTCAATATTCCTATCGCTCTCTTTTCCAAGAATGTATTTCTGGCAAAATATTTACACAATGATATCTTCTCTACTGGTCAGTAATGAATTGATAAGACTACATAATAGAGTAGAGGAAGTTCATATTTATTCCTTTATTTGGATTTTATTACCGCAGTTTTCCTTACAAATTTTTCGAAAATGCCGAATATTACTTCTTTAAATCAGCACTAAACCGAAACTTAGGTCTTTCTATTGGAATGTTTGAATGTCTCTTGACGTTGTAAAATGTTAGGCCTATCATTGCTAATAGAATCAATTGATAATGATTATCATTATTGATTGATAGTTCTAATAAGAAATCAAGCTGTCTTTACATAGCTGTAAACGAGAAAGGAAGTGTTGAAGTGAACTTTCAGGAGTTAAGAGGGAAAGTTGCACTTGTGACAGGTGGAGCCCAAGGAATTGGCGCAAGCCTTGTCAAAAGCTTGGCTACATTAGGAGTAAAAGTAGTTGTAATCGATTATAACGAGGAAAAATTGAGAAACCATGTGAATGGTTTAATAGAGCAGGGCCACGAAGTTTTCGCATTTTCTGCAGATGTCGGAGAAAGTAACGCCATTGATGAGGTTGTCGAGAAAGTGGAAAACGAAATCGGACCAATCGAAATGCTCGTCAATGTAGCAGGCGCATTGGCTACAGGACCGGTCGAATCATGTACTGACCGTGACTGGGCAAGGATCTTTTCAATTAATACGACAGGCGTTTTTTATGTTTCAAGAGCAGTAAGCCGTTATATGATTCAAAGAAAAGCAGGTTCCATTGTAACAGTCGGATCCAATGCCGCAAGTGTACCGAGAATTTCGATGGCGGCCTACGCAGCATCAAAGGCGGCAACGGTCATGTTTACAAAATGTCTCGGTTTAGAGCTGGCAGAGCATAATATACGCTGCAATATCGTTTCACCAGGGTCGACGGATACGGACATGCAACGTTCGATGTGGTCCGATGATCATGGCGCTGAAGTAATGATTAAAGGGATGCCTGAAACGTATAAAGTAGGGATTCCGCTGAAAAAGATTGCACAACCGGACAATATTGTCGACGCTATTCTGTTTTTCCTGTCTAATCACTCAAGCCATATTACGATGAGCAATCTTGTCGTGGATGGCGGCGCGACATTGGGAGCCGGCTAAGTCTGTCTTTTGAATTCAGAATAGTGAAACGAAAAGGAGCGGTAATATGGTAATCAAACAAAAAGCAGTAATCGAACATGAACTTTTAGATGACTATGAAGTTGGTGACTTTTTCATTGAAACACCAAAAAGAACGATTTTAGGCAAAGGTGTGTTCATGCACGTACCAGCGGGTGAACCACATCAAAACCAGATGGAAGGATTATCCGAGAAGGTGGCGGGCGCGCTGAAGAAGGCAAAAGAACAAGGGCATCCACGACCAGTCGTAACGGGCGCAGTGCCATTTGATTACTATAAAAAAGCATGTTTACTTGTTCCGGAATCTATCCAAATCGCGCCATCATTGCAGCAGGAGGAAAGGGAAGTGTCCGGTTCAGTATCTGTTACTGTCAATCGGCTCGTATCCAATCCTTCACCAGAGCACTATAAGCAAGGTGTCATGCAAGGTATTGAAAGAATAAGAAGCGGCGAACTCGACAAAATTGTGCTATCACGTTCACTGGAAGTAAGCCTCAATGAGCCGATCGACCTTCCGCAGCTGTTACGTAATCTTGCGTATCAAAACAAACATGGATATACGTTTGCAGCACCGATTAAACACGGAAATCAAAAGGCTTCGCTCATCGGGGCTAGTCCGGAGCTGCTTGTTTCAAGACAAGGGATGTACGTCATCGCGAATCCATTGGCCGGTTCACGAACTAGAAGTGAAGATCCGATAGAGAACCAAAGACGTGAAGAGGAACTGCTTTCTTCTCCAAAGGATTTACATGAGCATGCGGTCGTAGTGGAAGCAGTCATCAAGGGATTGCGTCCATTACTAAAAACGATCGAAGTTCCGGAAAAACCGTCAGTTGTTTATACGGAAACGATGATGCATCTATCGACAGTCATTAAAGGAGAGCTCCTGAAAGCGGATATCTCATCGCTTGATTTAGCCATTGCCCTTCAGCCTACACCAGCTGTTTGTGGGGCACCAACGGAAAAGGCAAGACAGGCAATCGCGGAAATTGAACCGTTTGACCGCGGCTTCTTTACAGGCACGATCGGTTGGTGTGATGCTGAAGGCGACGGGGAATGGGTTGTGACGATTCGCTGCGCAGAGGCAAATGGCGATTCATTACGATTATTTGCGGGAGCAGGCGTTGTGAGTGAATCGAAGTCTGAAGAAGAATTGGCTGAAACGGGTGCGAAATTCCAGACAATGCTTCGCGCAATGGGCATCAATACAGAACAGCTGAAGGATATTTAAACGAGTAATTACATGAAATACAACAGGGTTCACCAAAAAGGAAAAGGAGTGATTTAGATGGCTATTCCAGCGATCTCATCATATAAAATGCCGAAAGAAAGCTATCTTCCAAAAAACAAAGTAGGGTGGGAAGTCGATCCGAACAAGTCTGTCCTACTCATTCATGATATGCAGCAATACTTTATCGATTATTATGAGAAGGATTCGTCATTAGTTCGTGAATTGATTGCCAACATAAAAGCAATCAGAAAACAATGCGATGAACTTGGCATTCCGGTTGTCTATACGGCGCAATCAGGCAATCAAAACCCAGAGGACCGCGCATTACTGACTGACTTTTGGGGAACGGGACTAAAAGACGACCCGAACGTTACAAAAGTGATCGATGAATTGGCGCCAGGCAAGGCCGATATCGTATTGAAAAAATGGCGCTACAGTGCATTTAAGAAATCAAATTTACTGGAAATGATGAACGAACAAGGCCGAAATCAGTTAATCATTTGTGGGGTTTACGCCCATATCGGTTGCCTCATGACTGCTGGAGAAGCTTTCATGTCGGACATTAAGCCGTTTTTCATTGCCGATGCAGTAGCTGATTTTACACAAGATGAGCATGAAATGGCGATCAACTATGTAGCAGGACGCTGTGGGGCAGTTTATTCTACAGCACAAATTATGGACCAGCTAAAGCGTGAGGCATCTGCAAAAGCAGAGCTCGTATAAGAATTAACAGGTGGTGAAAATTTTCGCCGCCTGTTTTTTGCGTTCAAATGGAAGCAAGTTTTTTTGAAGAATAAACAGGGAATTGGTTACCGACAATGTTTTTAGACAAAAGGAGATGAAGTAGATGACAAATTCAGTGCCAAAGGAAGAAGGAATTGACCACAGCCTGAATCTTCTGAGAGAAGGTTATTTGTATATTTTAAATAGAAGACAAAGCTTTCATTCCGATCTGTTCGAAACACGATTGCTTGGAAAAAAGGCGGTCTGTATGGGCGGAAAGGAAGCGGCCGACCTTTTTTACGACAATAGTAAGTTTAAAAGAGCAGGCGTTGCACCAAACCGTGTTGCCGAAACATTATTCGGCAAAAAGGGTGTACAGACACTGGATGGAGATGCCCATAAGCACCGAAAAGAGATGTTTATGTCCATTATGTCCCCGGTCCGACTTAAAAAACTGAATGAAATTGCCGCGAAGCAGTGGGATACAGCTTTAACTAAATGGCAGCAGATGGATGAAATCGTGCTTTACGAAGAAACGCTGGAAATCATGTGCCGTACTGCCTGCGAGTGGGCCGGCGTGCCTGTTGAAGAAAAGGAAATGAAGAAACTGGCGGACGATTTACGGGCGATGTTCGAGTCAGCAACAGCAATTGGACCAGCTCATTGGGCAGGGAGAAATGCGCGAAATCGCGTGGAGAAGTGGATAAGTGAAATGGTCGGTCTGGTGCGAGAAGGCGAAGTGAACCCAGAAGAAGGTACGGCATTATACACATTTGCATGGCACCGGAATCTGGAAGGAAATCTTCTGGATTCGGAGATTGCTGCGGTGGAAGTAATCAATATATTGAGACCGATTGTAGCGATTGCGGTCTATATTAATTTCTCGGCATTGGCCGTACATCATTATCCTGAAGAGCGGGAGAAACTTAAATCCGGCGATGAAAAGAATGCACTGATGTTTGTACAGGAAGTGCGCCGTTTCTATCCATTCTTCCCGTTTGCCGCAGCAGAAGTGAAAGAGGATTTCACTTGGAAAGACTATACTTTTGAAAAAGGTACTTTAACTTTATTGGATTTATACGGAACGAATCATGACACGAATATTTGGGGGAATCCCGAAGTGTTTCAGCCGAGCCGTTTTGAAAACTGGGATGGAAGTCCGTTCAGCTTTATTCCGCAAGGTGGCGGCGATTACTATTTAGGCCATCGCTGTGCGGGGGAATGGGTGACGATTGAGATGATGAAAGTGAGTCTAGATTTCCTAGTTAACCAAATGACGTACGATGTCCCGGAACAAGATTTAAGCTACAGTAAAGTAAGCATTCCAAGCTTGCCTAAAAGCAAAGTGATTATTAATAATGTTCAGCGAGTATAAGATGAACTGATTAAGCCTGTAACCTTTTATTCGGTTACAGGCGTTTTAAATGCTAACTCGTTATCTCGATACTCTTCGCCCGATGAGCAGCGTTGGTTGTCGTCATCGGCAGTGCATAGATTGCCATTGCCGCGATAAATGCCGGGATGGCAAAGGCAATAAAGCAAATGTACACAGGTGCTGAGCCCGCTAGTAAATATCCGCCTAATGAAGGTCCGATAATGGCACCAACGCGACCTACGCAAAGTGCTGTCCCAAGACCGGTCGAACGCATTGAAGACGGGTAGTAAGAGGAGATGAAAGCATTGTTTAAATTTTGTGCTCCAATCGATGCGGCTCCTGCAAACGCAACGAGCAAATACAAAATCCACACGGTAGGATTGAAAGCAAGCAAGAAGAGGCAAATCCCCCCTAAACTATAAAGGGTTGCCAACACCTTTTTCGAACCGATACGATCGGCGATAAAACCGCCCGTAATTGATCCGATAATGGCGCCAATATTGAGGCTGAGCAAGAATAGCAGGCTGGATGTCAACGCAAAGCCGGAAGCCATCATCATTTGTGGCAGCCATGTGCTGAGACCGTAAACAAGCAGCAGTCCCATAAAGCAAATGACCCAAAAGAGAATGGTTGCTTTTGCACGACCTTCTTTAAAGAGCTTGGCAACCGGCACGTCTTTTGTTTCTTGCTCGATGATCAGCTGATCGCCGTCTTGCGGTACATAGTCTGTGTTCAGGCGGCTTAGCATATGCTGGGCCTTTGAAAGCTGTCCTTTTTTTATATAGTAGTAAATCGATTCAGGCATAGATTTAATAATGATCGGTAAAAGAAGCAGCGGAATCGCCCCGATATAAAACATCCATTGCCAACCTAAATTCGGAATGACCCATATCCCTAAAAGCGCCACACAAATGCCGCCGATGGAGTAACCGCTGAACATAATTCCTACCATTATATTGCGCATCTTTTTAGGCGAGTACTCTGATGTCAGTGTCACAACGAGCGGTGGAATCCCACCAAGCCCGATTCCTGCAAAGAAACGGAAGAAGGCAAAAGCAATAAGAGAATCCGTCAATCCTGTTAAAAGCGTAAACACAGCAAAAACAAGCACACAGGCAATAATGACATTCTTCCGGCCGATTTTGTCGGCCAACATCCCGCAAATAAACGAACCGATCAGACTGCCGATCAATGTCAAGGAGCCGATTGTCCCGAGTACGGAGGTGCTGACACCCCAATCATCTTTCAACGAGGAAATGACCGAGCCAAAGACAACAAGATCATAGCCGTCAAATAAGATGAGGAGAATGCACCATCCTAAAACAGTCGCATGTGTCTTAGTAAATGTACTATTATCGATTACTGATGAAACGTCAATTTTTCGCATATGTCCCAACCTTTTTCATAAAAAATGTTTTAATTTGTGCCCACTGAACGTGCGTCACGGTCTCCAATGAATCCTCCAAACAGACTGCAGCACTGTAACCAGGTGCAAGGAAAAAAGGAATGGTACGGGCTTTTACACGTGAGGCGGGATGATGAATCGTTCCATCTTGCCGAATCGTTGCTTCCATTAAAGAATCGTCCAAACCAAACCCTTTATATTTCCCGTAACTTTCCTTAGCAGTCCAGAGGGCATAGAAAGCTTCCTGTTCAAGAAGCTTATAGAGATGATTCTCCTCTTCGCTCCACAACGCTTGAAAGAGGGAAAAGTCCCTTATTACCTGCTGTTCCACATCAATTCCAACCGGAAACGTACTAATGGCACATGCCACATAACTTCCGGAATGTGAGAGATTGAAGTGAAGGTCTTGTCCTAGTTGGTATTTACCGTTTGAATCTTTGGAAAAGCGAACTTCCGACAATTCCTTATTGTAAGTCGTCACCAACATCATCTTCGTCAGTAAATGAGCACAAACCGTTCGCAACTGATCTTCCGTTTTCCGCATGCGTCCAACCCGCTGCACCACGTCGTTTTCCAAAAAGGGAAGATAACGTTGCCAATCAGTAGGCATCTCGTTGATCTTGCAATAGGCAATGGTTGTCATGCTTTTTCTCCATTTAAAATAGTTTCCTGTTCTTTTGCAAATAAAGAACAGCCGAGTCCTGCCAGAAGCAGAACAACCGTAGCAACGAGGGCGTACTGATAAGAAAGGATCTCTGAAAAGTAGCGACCAGATACGGTTAATGTCGTCGCGACAAGTGCAATTCCTACTGCAGCTCCAACGCGATTAAGCATATTGTATAGCGTTGTCGCCTTGCTCATCTGACTTTTCGCTACATGATGAAAGGCGGAAAGTTGCGAACCGATTACACTATGTCCTAAACAAATTCCAACAGCAAACATCAATCCGCGTAACAGCCAAGGATTTGCTGAAGGACCAAGGATGGCGATACAGCAGAAAATCATTACCGTACCGATCAAACCGAGACGTACTGTATACAGCATGCCGAAACGCTTGGATGTTCGAGGCAGTAATTTGGAAGCGACCATCAGTCCAAGTGCCTCAGTAAACGTAATAAGTGAGCTTTCCAGAGCAGAAGCTAAGTATGCGTACTGATACATGAGCGGGAACAGATACAGCATCCCCATCAAGGCGCCCATGGAACACATCGCGACAAGACTCGATGAAAGGAAAAGCGGTTGTTCATACAGACGCACATCCAGCAGCGGTTCTTTTATTTTTCGTTCATATACATAAAAACGGCTTAATAAAAATACGCCGACAATCGCACAAAAGACGACCGTAATGGAAACACCGTCTGATGCAATAAGGCTCAGTGTGAGCATTAACAGCGGCAACCCGAGTGCAATGAGCATATAGCCTTTCGTATCAAATGGTGCTTTAAAAACTTCAAATTCAGTTAAGGCAAAAAGTCCGATCAGGACGATGATGATACCAAACGGAATATTAATGAAGAATGCCCAGTTCCATGATAAATACTCCGAAAACAGTCCGCCCACTAATGGACCTATCGCCGGTGCAAAGGCGATAGGCAATACTAATGAACGCGACAGATTTTGTCTTTCCGATGGAGAGAATGTCCGAAACAGCAGTGTCATGCTGACGGGTGTAATGATTCCTCCTGCCAGTCCCTGCAGCACGCGCGCTAAAATAAGGGCCTGCAAGCTTCCCGCCAATCCGCAAAGAAGAGAGGCAAGTGTAAATAGACTGACAGAGAGTACATACATTCTTTTTACGCCGAACCGATTGCTTAAATAGCCGGCAGCAGGCAACGCAACCGCGATGCTGACAAGGTAGCCGATATTAATGCCATTCGTTGCCCCCGGCGTTACACCGAATTCAACGGCAATCGTAGGAAGAAGCACATTGACAATCGTTCCGTCGATCGAAACCATGAACATCGCCACTACATAGAGGGCGATGATGACTGCTCGCTGTGCTTTCATCCTAAAACACTACGCAGACTTTTAGGTCTCATATCCAGCCAATTTTCTTCTATATAGAGTTGGCATAATGGTTTTAATGCAGGGCCATATACGACCTCCCATCCGGCAGGGGCAGGGATGACTGCAGGCCATAATGAGTGCTGTTCTTCCGCATTTCGCAAAACATAGTACTCACGATCATCTTGTTCAAAAGGGTTAGACATACATTTTTTTCTCCTTTACTAAGTGCTTGATTAACGTTTGGCCGATTTCATTCAATGGGATGGACTGACACATATCTTTATGGCGACATGCAATATCAATCTGTGTAAGCTCTCCTTTGATATACGGATTCCACGAAGTAACATCAACGTCCGGGATCCAATCTGGCACAAGTGTAGATTTATAAAATAAAGCATCGCCATCATACGTTTCGTGCTGATGATTTTTCAGTAACTGAATCGAGTTTTTATACACTTCTTTTAAGAGCAAAATGGTCGACTCATCTAATGTTGCAATCGCGCTGCCTTCTGCTTTTAGAGCATTCATTACATATTCCTGTGTAACTTCATCTTCTATGTCAGGTTCATAGCCGGCTAGGGCAAGAAGTGCGACAAGTGCCTCCTGTTCTTCCGTCAGCTCCACTGGTGGAGTGAATGTGAACGGGTAGGCATCCATAATGCATAGAAGCGACAGTTCTTCTCCTTGGCGTTCCAGCTGGACAGCCATTTCCTGTACGACATTTCCGCCAAGAGACCATCCGAGTAGACAATAAGGTCCTTTTGGCTGAATTTCCTTGATGGCCTCAATATAGCCGAGCGCCATTTCAGTTAAAGAACGCGGAAGTTCACAGTCTTGCGCAATCCCTTTTGCTTGAATCCCGTATAGGGCAAATTGTGGCGGCAGATTTTTTAGCAGTCCGGCATAGCACCAACTTAACCCCCCTGCAGGATGGACAGCAAAAATCGGTTGCTCCCCGTTGCGTAACGGCAGTACGGTGTTCAATGCTTGCGAATCTTTCCCTTTTTGCAGAATATGTGCGAGACCGGATACAGTAGGTGCTTCAAATAAATGCCCGATTGCCAGCTCTTTACCGAATGCCTCGCGAATGCGTCCAATCAGCTGTACGGCTAATAACGAGTGGCCGCCAAGTTCGAAAAAGCTGTCCTCTGTGCCCACCTGTGGCAGATTCAGTACTTCGCAGAACAGTTCACAAAGCAATGTTTCCTGCGGTGTTTTCGGCAATACAAGTTCCTGCAATGTAATGACAGGTGCAGGGAGCTGCTTCGTATCCAGTTTTCCGTTGGCGGTAAGCGGCATCTGCTCCAGGCAAGTGCAGCTTGAAGGAACCATATAGGCCGGTAGCGAACGGGAAACGAATTCTTTCAACATTTGTTCGGTTACATCCGTGCCTTGCTCCGGAACATAGTAGGCAGCCAAGCGGACATCTTCTTTTCGATCTTCTCTCGCAATGACAGCTGCCTGTGCGATTTGCGGATGTTTCAGAAGGACTTGTTCAATCTCGCCAAGCTCAATGCGGAAACCGCGTATTTTCACTTGGTGGTCAATGCGTCCGATATAGTCCAGTTCGCCGTTTTTCGTCCAGCGAGCCAGATCGCCTGTTCGGTACATCCGGCTTCCCGGAATTCCATAAGGGTTGGCGATAAAACGTTCTGCCGTTAAGGAAGCGCGGTTTAAATAGCCTTGTGCCAAGCCTTCTCCAGAAACATACATTTCGCCGACAACACCGGGAGGAACAGGTTTTAACTGCCCATCAAGGACATAGATGTTTAAATCGGGAATCGCCGTGCCGATCAGACTATTCGCCTGTGACTGGCTCAGTTCTTCATTTAAACTTAAGTAGCTGACATGGACAGTTGTCTCGGTAATGCCGTACATATTCACAAGGGTAGGGGCATCTGCCGGATGTCGGTCATACCATTCCTGTAAACGCGTCAGATTAAGTGCCTCCCCGCCAAACACAATGTAGCGAAGTGCCAGTTGTTCGGACAGTTCGGGATGTTCTTTATCAATGGTCATGAGCTGATAAAAGGCAGATGGTGTCTGGTTCAGCACCGTAATTTTCTTGTCTGCAAGCAATGTCAAAAAGTCGATGGGAGAGCGGCTGACATTGTACGGGATAATTACGAGCTCGCCACCGTATAACAGGGCTCCCCATATTTCCCATACGGAAAAGTCAAAGGCATAGGAATGGAACAGCGACAAGCGATCTTCTTCGTTAAAATGAAACCATTTATCTGTTGCATCAAATAAGCGGATAACGTTTTGGTTGGGAATAACCACACCTTTTGGTCGGCCTGTTGAACCGGAAGTATAGATGACATAAGCCGGATTCATTGGCTGATTGTTATGTTCCGTATTTTCAGCAGGGAATGAAGTAAGCGAAAGCTCCTCCATTACAAGCACTTCCATCGCAGGCGTCGCTTCTGCAGACGGCTTCAAGTCTTCGGAAGTGATTAAACAGCTCGGGTTTGAATCATTCAAAATATAGTCAATACGGTCTTGCGGATAAACCGGATCGATCGGCACATAGGCAGCGCCGGTTTTTAAAACGGCTAAAATACTGACAATCATATCGGTTGAACGCGGCATTAACAGTGCGACAAATGTTTCAGATGTAACGCCTTTTTCCAGTAAAAGATGCGCTAACTGGTTCGCTTTACGGTTCAAATCGGTATAAGTTAGCCCTTCTTTTTCGTCACTTACGGCAATTCGTTCGGGATGCATTTCCACAATCGCTTCGAATTGTTCGGCAATCGTTTTTTGCTTGCTTACATGGCCTTTCGGATTCCAGTTAAGCAGGATTTTTTCTTGTTCCTGTTCCAACAGCACATTCAATTCTGAAATGGCCGGATTATGCAACGCCTGCTGCAGGACGATTACATAGCGTTCCATTAGAGCGGCAACTGTTTTTGCTTCATATAAATCTGTTCGGTATTCCACCTGTACTTCGATTCCATTAGGCTGCTCGGCTAGATATACCTCCCGCACCTCGATATTCAAATCGAATTTCGGCTGCCCAACCGTATGCAGCTGAATGTCGGCATTTTGACCTTCCATTACAAGTGATGGCTGAGGCGTATTCTGTAAGGCAAACATAATCTGGAAAATCGGGTGCTGCGAAGGAACGCGTGTCGGCTTTAATGCTTCGACTATATGGTCAAAAGGAACATATTGGTGCTCCATTGCCTCAATCGATGTTTGTTTTACGCGTTCCAGTAATGCTGTAAAATGAGGATCCCCGGAAGTATCCGTACGCATTGCCACCGTATTGATGAACATCCCGACGTTCGCCAGCAGTTCTTCCTGATCGCGACCCGCAATAGGGCTACCGAGAATCAGATCTTCACCTGCACCGAGCTTTGTCATGAGGGCTAAGAATCCACTTTGTAGCACCATGTAAAGTGTTGCCTGTTCATCTTTGGCAAGCTGCTGCAATTGTCCGTGAAGCGCGGAATCGATTGTAAACGTTAATGTTTCGCTTGTTGGTTTCGACTGCAATTGACGCTTCCCATCGCGGACAAGCTCAATCTCATCCGGGACATGTTTTAGTTTTTCCGTCCAATAAGCGAGGTTGTCATCTGTATAAACACCGTGCGTTTGCTGCCAAACCGCAAAGTCATGGTATTGAATCGTTAACGGCTCAAGCTCATGGCCATCATAGGCAAGCTGCAGATCTTCAGTGAATGTCGCAAGTGACCAGCCATCCGCACTAATATGATGGAATACAACGACCAATGTGTTCGTATTAATGAGCGTTACACGGAAGCCGGGTTCCTGTTTCAAATCAAAAGCATAGCGTGTGCACGCATTGATTTGAGACGGCACTTCTTCTGGGCTCAATTCCTCAATCAGCACTTTCGGTGGATCCTCAATGATCAGCTGATAGGGCACCCCATCCACTGCAGGATATATCGTACGTAAAATAGCATGTTTTTCTGCTACTTTACCAATGGCTTTAATCAGTTTTAATACATCGATCGGCTGTTCAAATGTATAAACAAGCGGAATATTATAAGAAGCGCTTGATTCCTCCAGCTGCTGGATAAACCATAAACTGCGCTGTGCATGCGATAAAGGAATTCTTTCAACATGCTGTCTGTCGATTACAGCGAACGTCTTTTTCTTTGCCTGTTCCACTGCTTGTGCCAGCTCTTTTACAGTAGGCTGATTGAAAATAACAGAGATCGATAAATCGATAGCAAATGTTTTCCGTAATGCCAACAGCAGCTCGGTTGCGAGCAGGGAATGCCCTCCTAGCTGGAAGAAATTTTCATCGATTCCCACTGATGGCAGATTCAAAATATCTTCAAAGAATGCGCAAATCGTTTCTTCAGTACGTGTTGTCGGTTTCGCTTTTTCAATGTTCAAAACATGAGGCTGCGGCAACATCTTTCGGTCAACCTTACCGTTATTCGTTAATGGGAAGGCTTCCATGAAAACAAAATGAGCAGGTATCATATAATCCGGCAAACGTTCTCCTAGCTGCAGTCTGCACTGTTGCTCCGTTTCATTCCCAACAACATAGGCAACGATTTGTTTATGACCCGGCTGATCTTCACGGATCATCACAACGGCTTGTTCAATCGAAGTCATTTCTTCAAGCGCATTTTCGATTTCGCCCAATTCAATGCGAAAACCGCGAATTTTTACTTGATGGTCGGCACGGCTAACATAATGAAGGCTGCCATCCTCCTGCCACACAACTAAATCTCCTGTCCGGTATATGCGTTTCCCTGCAGCAAATGGATGTGCAACAAAACGCTCAGCTGTTAGGGATGGACGATTATGATAACAGCGAGCCAATCCGTCACCAGCAATATACAATTCACCAACGACACCAATCGGAACGGGCTGAAGCATGGCATCGAGCACATAAATGTCTGTCCGGTCGATTGCAGTACCTAATGAAGGGGCATCTTGCGGGCGAATTTCCGTGTAAGTTGACCAGATTGTTGTTTCGGTAGGTCCATACATATTGTGAACGGTTGCACCTGCTTCCAGTAGTGCCTGCGCAAGACTTTTTGAAAGGGCTTCACCACCGACAAGTACAGTAAGTCCGTTCAGCGCATCTTTTGCGTACTGTACAATCATTTGCCAAACAGTCGGTGTAGCCTGCATGATGGAAATGTTTTGCTGCTGAATCAGTGACTGCATCACAACCGGATCTTGTACTTGTTCCTTTGTCGCCAGATGAATGGATGCCCCGTACAGCAGCGGTAAATAAAGCTCCAATGCCGAAATATCGAAAGAAACCGTTGTAATCGCCAGTAAATTATCTTCTTCACATAATGTGAATTGACGCTGCATCGCCTGTAAAAAGTTAACCAAACCTGGCATTTCAACAACGACACCTTTTGGATTTCCGGTAGATCCAGACGTATAAATCATATAAGCTGTTTGTCCGATACAAGAGGCAATCGGTTCGTAAATTTGCTTGGAAGGCTGTAACGGCACAATGGGAGTTCCTTCTTCATTAAAAGAAACTTCACTGTTAACGAGCACAATTTTAGGACGAGCATCCTCGATCATATAAAGCAGTCGTTCTGTCGGATAAGTAGGGTCCATCGGAATATAGGCAGCACCTACCTTGAAGCAGGCGAGCATCGTTGCGACCATTTCAATCGAACGGTCCATGCAAATTCCAACAAAGTCTTCGAGCCCAATGTCATGCACTTTCAGCTGATGCGCAATCCGACCGACAAGCAGATCCAGTTCTGCATAGGAAATCGGTGTATCATTCATCTGAACAGCGGTCGCACCAGGCATATGCTCCATCTGTTTTTTGAATAATTCATACACCGTAGCATTTTTCATCTCACTGGCAGGACCTTGTTTTGCCTCAAATATTGCCGCTTCTTCTTGTAATAGCAATGGCAAGTTGAACAGCGGTGTGTCAGCTTGATCCACCAATAACTCAAGTAATTGGAGGAAACGCGCGGCATGACGTTCCACTTCAGCCTGGTCATAAAGGTCCGAGTTGGCTACAAGATCAAACTGCATACCATGCGGCGTGTTGTAGAAATTGAATGAAATATCTTCTACAGGTCCTGTCACAATTTTTTTGTGCTCCACCTCGACATTCCCTAATAGATAGTTTTCATAAAAAGGCATGAAATTAATTTCCGGACCATACAACTGGTCATCGGTTGTCAGCCGCAAATCACGGCGCAGCTGTTCTTGACGGTACATTTGGTGCTGTTTCAACTCGGTCATGAAGCTTTTCACATTTATGCATAGCTGTTCAAAAGTTTCCACAGATGTAAAAGTCACACGTAAAGGCAAAACATTTACTCGTGTACTTGGTACGGACAGTGATTTATGACCAAAACGGTTCATCATCGGAATGCCGACAATGATATCCTCTGCCTGTGTCATCCGTTTTGTGTAGGCAATAACTGCTGCAGTAACGACTTCCTGTATGTTGACGTGCAGCTGTTTACTGTATGTTTCTAATTTCGCCCATGTAGCGGAAGAAAGGGAAGAGGGGTGCAAAATGACCTGTCCCATTCGACCACTCTTTTTTCTGCTAAGCGAAATGACTTCGGTTCCTTGCATTTTGGATAACCAGTAGGCAGCGTCCGCCGTTGCCTTGTCGGAAGTTTTGTACTGAACTTCCTGCTCCACCATCTGAACATAGTCACCAAACTGCTTTGTAAAGGATTCGTTATGTGTCAATGCCGAATAGCGCTCGGAAATTTGCTGGAACAGTAACCGGAAACTATACGCATCACTGACAAGATGGTGAATTCGCAAATAAAGAAAATGTTCTTCGGCAGATACCGAAAATAAAATGGCGCGTACAAAGTTGTCCTTTGTTAAATCAAGCAATGTTCCGACATCTTCCTGCATATGTTGAAACGCTTCAGCCGTTGAACAACTAATCTGTTGAGAATGAAATTGAACCGAAGAAGGAATCGTCTGGAAAAGTGAGCCTTCTTCCTCCGAACATTGGATATGTAGTCCAACCGCGCTCTCAATTGTGGCATTGACTGCCTGTAACAGCAGTTTGGAATCGATCGGAGCCTGAATATGTAAGTACTCCGCTGTATTGTATAAAGGGCTTTCCGTTAAATGGTGGGCATACCAAATCCCTGCGGCAGCTTCAGTTAAAGGGAAACGTAATTCAGCCATTCGACTCAACCTCCGTAATCTGCCATCGATTGTTTGATCAGACGATGCCACCCGTAGATTGTTGGCTCATCGGCAAGCTGTATGAATGTAAGTGCAAAGCCTTTTTGACGGAGTTCTTCAACGATTGTCATCATCGTGATGGAATCGATTCCGACATCCAGTAAATAATCTTCATCCGAAATCGTATCAATCGGTTCTGTCACATATTGAGCAACAAGTTCGCGTAGCTGTTCTATTGTAAAGTCAGTTTGAGTTGTCATATTATCAACCTTCTTTTCTTAATATTCAGTATTTTAATGTTGCAGTTGCTGTTCAAGTAAATGGCGCAAATCCTTTTTCGAGACTTTGCCAAGGTGTGTCAGCGGAAATTGCTCTACAAATAAGATTTCATCCGGAATTTTATAAGTAGCCAGCCCGCGTTCACGCAAGAATGACTTCAACTGGCGTTTTGTTACATCCGCATTTCTTAGAATAATGAAGGCACAGCTTTTTTCGCCCATATAGTAATCAGGCATCCCGACAATTGCCGCATCATGGATAGCAGGGTGGGCAAGCAGCATATTTTCCACTTCTTCCGCCGCGATTTTTTCCCCGCCGCGGTTAATTTGGTCCTTCGCTCGGCCTTCTACGATTAAATAACCATCTTTCGTGCATCGAACAATATCACCTGTCCGGTAAAAGCCATCTTTTGTGAACGCTTTTTCATTATGTTCAGGCGCTTTATAGTATCCTTGGATTGTATAAGGTCCACGCGTCAACAGATGACCTGTCTCACCAGTAGGCAGTTCCTGATCTTCATCGTCGACAATTTTCACCTCATCATAAGGGGACATCGGGCGACCTTGTGTATGAATGACGATTTCATCAGGATCATCCAATTTTGTGTAATTAACCAAACCTTCCGCCATCCCGAATACTTGCTGCAGCTGACAATCAAATACAGGACGTACCCGTTTCGCCGCTTCAGCACTGAATTTTGAGCCGCCAACAAGCATGACTTTCAAGCTTGATAAATCCTCCGTATGATTCGGCTTTATATCCAGCCAATGCAGCGCAAGGGAAGGAACAAGCGGCACCATTGTCACACGATGCTTTTCAATAAGCGGGAATGCAACATCCGGACTAGGCGAAGAACTTAAAACGATTTTACCGCCAGCATAAAGGACCCCTAATATCCCCGGGGAACTCATCGGATAATTATGAGAAACCGGTAGCACAACCAAAAATACCGTCTCTTCGGTCACCTGGCATTGTTCAACACTCAACTTAATCGTATACATGTATTCATCATGCGTTCTCGGAATCAGCTTTGAAATTCCTGTACTTCCACCAGACAGCTGCAAGAATGCTACTTCGCTCCCTCTAACTTCCGGGAATTCAATAGATTGTGTACTGAATAGTGAATCAAATGATACAAACTCCTGCGCATCGCCAAGAACGATGACATGCTCCAGCGAAGGAACTTCCTGCTGAACTTCTCGCGCAAGACCACGGTAGTCAAAGCCCCCAAAACGATCCATTACGATATAAGCCTTCGCCTCCGCAAAATCGCAAAAATAGCGAATCTCATTGTCACGGTGAGAAGGAAGCGAAAAGACAGGCAATGCACCAATCTTAAACAGGGCAAATACAATTTCCACATAACCCGCCACATTCGGAAGCTGTACAACGACACGATCCTCTTTCTGGATACCAAGCAGCAAAAGTCCTGTTGCCAACTGGTCCACACGTTCATTAAGCTGTGCATAAGTAAGCGACCGTACATCATCAATAACCGCCACATTGTCAGCAAATTGACGGGCTCGATCTTCAAGCATCTGGCCGAAAGTTAAACCTACCCAACAACCAGTCTCCCGATAAAATTCAGCTCGATCAGCAGGCCACGGTGTAAATCCATTCAACATAGGCTGAAACCTCCTTCAATTACTTAACATATAGATTAATGATATTGATAATCATTATCATTGTGTTGTAACGGTTATGCTACGCCTTAAACGATTAATCGTCAACAATTGATGGACAATTTGATTCAATTTGACCAATTACCCTGGTTCTTTCGACTTTTTTTATATTAATAATAATGGCCTTAAAGAGGGTAAAATATAGGAGGGGGAGTTTTCAAAAACTTGGGAAAGTATGTGATAAGCAAACTGAACTGTAACCTTTTTGTAACTCTTTCTACAGGAGTTGGCTTTATAATAAACTTATTCCAATTTGTAGTGTTTTGGAAATGATCAAAGCGAGCATTAGTTAGGGGTGCGTATGCACATGAAAAGAAGCATTGGATGGGCGACGATTTTAATGATTACATTGCTTGCGGGATGCGACCTTGTAAAATCTCCAAATGATTTAATTACTTCACCAGAGCAGCAAGATGGAATGGGAATAAAGGAAGAACAATTACAATTTATTATAAAATCTTTTTATAAAGCCGATGTAAAATCCGTCGATTATTTTAAAGCACGGCGGGACAATTGAAGTGAATAGTGCATATGGAAAAGGTACAGAAGTTTGTATTGAATTGCCCTTAAATAACAGCCTATAACAGAGAGAAGGAAAACAACTTGAAAAAATTAGTAGGAATGTTTACCGTTTGCTTATTGTTAGTTGGCTGCGGTACTGAAAGCGAGGAACAACTAAAAGACAAAGTCATCGTAGCGTTGGAAAATGAAGAATATGATAAAGCGTTAACATTAATAGAGCAAAATTCAGGGGATAGCCAATTCGACGAAGAAACAAAAAATTTACACGCACAGCTTCTTGCATTTAAAGAAGTAGAAGAAGCAAGAAGCCATGCTGATTGGGATGGTGTTTTGGATAAAGCTCATACACTACTGGAAAATCCTAAATTGGAAAACAATTTAAAAACTAATCTGGAAAACATGATTGAAGAAGCCGAACAGGAAATTAATAAAAGCATTAGAGAGAACTTTGAACAAAATTCCGTTAACGGTGACGAAGAAGGCAATCCCCCACCTGGGGAAACTAAGTCATCCGAAGATTCATCTGTCAGCTTGAAGGAAAGATACCTAGCTAAATTAGCAGAGGTTGAAAAAAGTGTAAAAGAGTTGGACAAAATTTTCGATCAAGGGACACAAGCAGAAATAACAGAAGCCCAGGGTGAAGTATATTCACAATGGGATCAGCTATTAAATGAAATCTATGCTGAACTTAAAAACAACCTGCCACCTGATGACATGAGCATATTAAGAGTAGAGCAGCATGACTGGGTAGAATATCGCGATGAAAAGGCAACAGAGGCCGCATTACAATATAAAGGCGGATCGATGGAAACTTTACAGTATGTAAGCACACAAGCCCAGTTAACAAAAGAAAGATGCTATGAATTAATCGATTTGTATATGAAATAGAGAACGAACGAAGAGGAGGCTGTAGGGTTAATCCCTTACAGTCTTTTTTATAGAGGGTGCCAAGCTCCTCCTAGATGTTCTAATAAATTTTAAAATGGTCTAATATAACAAAAATAGTTCTAATAAAAACCGGATGTTCTAATATAATAGCCAAATGTTCGAATAACCCCACCAAATGTGCAAATAAACCACTCCAAACTTCAAATAAGCAGCTGCTATTTTCTAATTTCCGTACTAAATGTTCTAATAAAACTGATCCGCTATCATGAGACATATGTTGGCAAAAAATATATAGTAAAAACAAAAGGGGGAGAAGAGAAATGAGAATTTTTGATGCGCATTTTCATATTATCGATTATCAGTTTCCGATTATCGAAAGTCAGGGATATATGCCGCCAAGCTATGATGCAGCAGCATATAGCGAGGAAACAAAAGATTTAGCGATTAAAGGCGGAGCAATTGTTTCAGGGTCATTTCAAGGATTTGATCAAACGTATTTACTTGATTCGCTAAAGCAGCTGGGCCCGGCATTTTGCGGTGTAACCCAATTGCCGTATACAGTGTCAGACGAAGAAATCGAAGCATTGCATAAAAATGGTGTGAGAGCATTGCGCTTTAATATTAAACGCGGAGGCTCGGAAGATTTATCGAAGCTCGATTATTTTGCACGACGTGTGCATGCATTGGTCGGCTGGCATAGCGAGCTGTATATCGATGCGAAAGAATTGCCTGAAATTGCTGCAACGATTGAGAAATTACCGGCCATTTCGATTGATCATCTAGGGTTATCCGAGGAAGGGCTGCCGCATTTACTGAAGCTGGTCGATAAAGGGGTACGTGTGAAAGCGACCGGTTTCGGGCGTGTCGAGCTGGATGTGAAAAAAGCACTGCGGGAGATTTACCGTATGAACCCGGATGCACTGATGTTTGGTACCGATTTGCCGTCCACCCGGGCAAAAAGGCCGTTTGAAGTTGCCGATATTACACTCATCCAGCAACTTTTTGATGCACAGGCCAGCGAGAAAATTTTATATTCGAACGCAGCCGTCTGGTATTTTAAAAATAATAAAACTTAAGAGCGAATCCTTTAAGAATGGTCAAATAAATTATAGGGAAATAGTAACGTTCCTTTTATTAATGTTTAAAAATAGCATAATATGGGTATTTTCTTTTTAATGTATACAAAGAGGTGAACATATGAAAGGGAAATATTTTTCGAATACTGTATTTACAGTATCAGCAGCATTTATTTTAATTTGTGTTATTTTTGGGAGCGTGGCACCCGATGCCTTCAGTAATATTGCTACATATTTGTTTGGTTTAACAACCGATTATTTTGGATGGTTCTACTTGCTGTCCGTATTTATTATTATTGTCTTTCTTTTAGTATTGGCAATCTCCAAGTTCGGGAAAATCCGTTTAGGTGGTAAAGATGCGCGACCGGAATTCAAGTTCCATACATGGATTGCACTGTTGTTCGCGGCAGGTCTTGGTATCGGATTAGTTTTCTGGGGTGTTGCCGAACCGATGAGTCATTACTTTAAAACACCGTTTAACGATGTTCAGGCGCAAACGACGGATGCAGCACGTCTTGCGATGGGCTATGCTTTTTTCCACTGGGGAATCAGCCAATGGTCAGTGTTTGCAATTATAGGATTAGTTATGGCCTATATGCAGTTCAATAAAAAAAGGGATTTATTAATTTCTACAGCGTTAGAGCCTGTCACAGGAACAAATCGCGGTATTAAAAATACGATTGATATTTTGGCTGTAATCGCTACAGTAATGGGTGTTGCCACATCAATCGGCTTAGGTGTTCTGCAAACGAACGGTGGGTTAAATGCCGTCTTTAATGTACCGATATCCATTTGGGTACAGGTGGGAATTATTGGCATAGTTTTCATTGGATATATGGCATCTTCTATAAGCGGTCTGCAAAAGGGGATTCGTATATTAAGTAATGTAAACATGTACTTAGCCCTGATTTTACTATTATTTGTTTTTGTTACAGGCCCTACAGTGTTCATATTGGAAAGTTTCGTTTTAGCAATCAGTGATTATATTACGAATTTCGTGCAGTACAGCTTACGTTTGCAGCCGTATGCAGGAGGAACGTGGGTAAAGGATTGGACAATTTTCTACTGGGCGTGGGCAATTGCCTGGTCACCTTTCGTCGGGTCTTTCGTAGCGCGCGTATCGAGAGGGCGTACAATTCGTGAATTTATCGTCGGCGTTTTAATCATTCCGCCGGTTATCTCTTGTTTCTGGATTGCGGTATTTGGCGGTTCAGCACTTTACTTTGATTTAAACAAAGGAACATCAATTGCCGAAGCGGTTGATACGGATTTGACTGTTGCCCTATTCCTTATGCTCGAACAGCTTCCGTTAACAACGATCGCCTCGATTCTCGGGATTGTTTTAATCGTAATTTTCCTTATTACATCAGGCGATACAGCGACATTTATTATGGCAAGTATGACGGATAAAGGGACAATGAACCCTCACAATCGATTAAAAGTCATCTGGGGTGTATTAATTGCTGCAATTGCAAGTGTACTGTTGTTTTCAGGTGGACTTGAAGCATTGCAGACGGCTTCCCTCATTTCAGCTCTGCCATTTACCGTCGTCATGCTGTTACTCATTGTCTCCTTCTTTAAGATGATCAGACATGAAGTCATTCCTATTACGAAGCGGGATGTACGTCGCCATAAACGGATTATGGAACAAATCGAAAAAAATGAAAATAAACCTGGAAAATAGATTTTATCCTAAGTAAAGTTGGGCACTGCACACTCAAAGGTGAAGCAGTGCCCATTTTTTATTACGAATGTTATGTAATCCAAAACCTTTATTTAGAAGATTTTTAAAATAAAGTTTAATAACAAATAGGGCGGGTAATTGTTAGGGGAACGCCAAAACACAATCTAGGAGGAATTACAAAATGAGTGAAGTGAATAACATTAACAAGAAACTTGATGAATTATCTCCAGAAAAAAAAGATCAGATTTTAGAAAGCTTTTCAACGTTCAAAAGCTATTTGAATGACCAGCTTGCTAAAGGTGAACGTCTAGGATTGAGCGATGACATGTTGGCAAAGGGTGCCAAGTTTGTAGCGGATCATTTAGCTAAAAACGAAGAACCTCGAAACAGTGAAGAAAAAGTGCTGCAGGAATTATGGAAAGTAGCAGATGAAAGCGAAAAGAAATCATTGGCCAGTGTGCTAGTGAAAATGGTCCAAGCAGATTAATACGTTGGATTAGAGTTTAGTAGAATCCAATCATACAAAGAAACGCAAAAGCTGATTTGCAGCTTTTGCGTTTTTTATGTTTTCTACACTTTAAATAGATTGACTTGTTCTTGAACTCCGACGGCACCTTCACTCAATGATTGGGCGACCTCGTTAATCTCCTGCATTGTAGCAGTTTGTTCTTCAACTGCTGATAGGACAATGCCAATCTCACCGGCAGCGCTGTTAGCTGCATGAGCCATTTCAGCAATAGATGCTGCAACTTCCTCGGTACTTGCGGAAATTTGTTCGGACGATGCAGAAACTTCCTGAATTTGAGCAGTCATCTCTGTGATGGACCCGACAATATGATTAAATGAAACTTGCGCATTTTGTAAGTAGACAACACCTTGATCGACATTTTGAGCTGTTGTATTGACGCTTTCTTCAACTTCTCTCGTATCTTTTTGAATTGTCGATGTGAGGCCGGCAATTTGTGATGCTGAGCTTTTCGATTGCTCTGCCAGTTTGCGCACTTCGTCAGCGACAACGGCAAACCCTTTCCCATGTTCTCCTGCACGGGCCGCTTCAATTGCTGCATTTAGAGCAAGCAGGTTTGTCTGATCTGTAATATCCGTAATCACTTTTGTAATGTTCTCGATTTCGGCAGATTGTCTGCTCAGCTGTTTAATTTTTTCTTTTGTTTCATAAGAAGATTGTTGAATAACCGACATTTGCTGTTCAGCTGTCTGTAATGTATGACCGCCTTCTCCTGCAATTGTCTGCATGTCCATCGCATGAGAGTTCAATACTTGCGCGGCTTCAGCGATTCGGCTTACACCTTGAGCTGTCTCATCCATAGCAACAGCACAATCATTTCCGATTGCTGCCGCATTGCTACCGCCTTCAGCAACAGTTTCCACACGTTTTGCAATATCAGCAGAAGCAGCCGACACTTCATCGGTACTGCTCGCCAGCTGTTCTGAAGCAGCTGTTGTACTTGAAACGTTCAACGATACATTACTGATTAAGCTGGAAAGACTGGCTTTCATTGCATTAAAAGCAGCCGCAAGTTCGCCAATCTCATCTTTTGTTTTCACATGAACATCTTCTTCTCGTAAATCACCGTTCGCAATCACATTTGCCGCATTTGTTAATCTGTGTAAAGGGCGAGTAATGTTGAGTGTAATAAAGATGGCTAAAGCAACTGCAATGAGTGTACCTATCACAGAAATTGTAATAAGCGAAATTTTAATCATATTTGCGCTTTCAGTTGTTTCTTTACTTGTAGTGTTCATCTGTTCCTTTTGGAAATCAACCATACCATTGATTGTTTGCTGAATATTGCGGTTAGCTGGTACAGCGAATTCGAATAACATATTATACGCTCTATCTGTTTCTTCATTATCGACGTACGCAATTACTTCTTCTACATAGCCGTTATATAAAGCTTGTTGTTCTTTTAATATGCTTAATTGTTCCTGCATTTTAGCGGTTCTAAATAATCCTTCGATTTCACCGATTTTTTCTGCAATTGTTTCTCTTTGAGTAGTAAGACTTTCTATATCAGTTGGATCTTGGCGTAAAACATAGGAACGGATATATAGTCCCTGTAATGATGTCGCATTTTGAATTGCCGATAACTCCATCGCATTAAATACGGCCCCATCAATTACATACGAATAATCCTCTTCGATTTCAGTCATTTTAATGACAGAAAAAATTGAAAGAAAAATGAGAATTACAATAACGATACCAAAACTACCGAACAGTTTCTTTCCAATATTCATATTTATTTTCCTCCGAATGTCATACTTAAAATATATCTATAACTTCGGTTTAAATTTAAAGTACTTAAGACTTACTTTTAAAAAGAGAGAATACTTATTTAGTCTTGAATTAAAGTTTTGGGATTAAGTAATATTTCTATTGTTTTAAGTACGATATTTCGTCATATTCCAGTTTTATGTATGGAATTAAGTTTCTGGGGTGCATTTTCTAATAAATTGCTGGGTTGTTCTAATATAGCGAAAAATGTTCTAATAAAAGTTGGATTTTCTAATATAAGTGCCAGTTTTTCTAATAAGTATCCGAGATGTTCAAATAAAGTCAGTGAATGTTCTAATATCACAGTGCAATCTTCTAATATCGGATGTAACTCTTCTAATAAAACACCAAACCGTAAACCACACACCGCAAAACAAGGAAAACTACCTCCACCAATAGCCCATTTATTGAAAACTTCTAATAAACTTTGTCAATGTTCTAATAACCCACCGCCATCTTCTAAAATCATGCGCAACTCTTCTAATAAAACACCAAACCATATCCCGTAAACCGCTACATAAGCAAACATCTCGCACCAGAAGCCCATTATAAGAAAACTTCTAATAAACTTAACCAGAATCCCTATAATAAAACCATCCCAAACCCCATAAAAAAACCGAAACCCTATAAAAGGATTTCGGCATACAATTAAGTTCTAAACTTCGCCACAATACCTTGCAACTCTTCAGCAAGATGGGCAAGGGAACCTGCTGCGGTATTTACTTCTGACATCGAGGCAAGCTGCTCTTCTGAAGCGGATGCGACCGACACGGCATTATCGGCCATAGTTTCGGAGACTGCCGCCATTTGCAGTGATTGCTCTGATACAGATGCCATTTTCGAATGAATACTATCAGACACAGCTGTAATCTCGGTTACCTGGTTTTGTACTTGACCGATAATAGCCAGAATTTCGTCAAACGTTGCCTTCGTATCATACGAAATTGTGATCCCCGCATTGACGCGATCCTTCACTTGCTGAATAGATGCAACGGTTGTCGTCGTATCGTTTTCAATCTCAACGGCAATTCGCGAAATATCGGATACCGACTGCTTCGTCTGCTCGGACAATTTTTTCACTTCATCCGCGACAACGGCAAAGCCTTTACCAGCTTCACCCGCACGCGCTGCTTCGATTGCAGCATTCAAGGCAAGCAGGTTCGTCTGATCGGAAATATCCTGTACAAGCTTTAGTATATTGACGATCTCAGTCGTACGGCTAGCAAGGAGTGTTAAAGAATCAGCTGTTTCATCGACTGTTGATTGAATGAGATTCATTTGAGATACAGTGTTTTCAACATATACCGAACCTTTTTCAATTTTTTCATTTGTTGAATTAGACAAGGTTGTTGCCTGATTCGCCTGATTCGCAATTTCCTCAGCCTCTTCTAATACTTTTTGTGCAAAGGAGGCAGAGGCGTTCGACATTTCTTTTTGCTTGTCCGCTGCATCCGATACATTTTGAATGGAAGTGGAAATCAGTTCTGTGCCAAGCATTGTTTCATCGGCACTGGCCATCAATTCTTCGGCAGATGCTGCAACCTGATCTGAACTGTCCGATACATGTGTAATGATTTCCTTTAAATTGCCGGTCATTTGGCGGAATGAAACCTGCAGTTCGCCAACTTCATCGTCAGCCTCTTTATCTTCAAACTGCACATTTAAATTCCCTGCAGCAATTTCTTTTGCACCTGCAGTTAATCGACTGATGCGGCCAACAATTCTGTTTGTAAAATACAGAGCCGATACAACACTTACGATAATAAGTGCGATCGCTGAAATAATGGAAATCCATGTAATGGCATTAATTTTATTGCCAAGCTCTTGCTGCATTGCGGTATAGTTTGCGCTGACATCACGTTTCAACTCGATTACATCATTGACAATTCCTCGTGTACGCTGGGATTGGCGCTTAATTTCCGCCACATTTGTTTCCTGTAGGGAAGCTGTAGTCGCTTCAGCAATTTTAGTGAATTTTTCTTCAAAATGTGCACTAATCTGACGTTGGCGATCTGTTGAAAAACTGCTTTGCAGACTATTGTAAATTTCTTCTGTTCGCGCTAAATCTGTTTCAATATTATACTTGTTGTTTTCAGACACATTGATCGAATAGACGCTCAATGATTTCTGCAGGCTTTGTACCGAGCTGTTTAACTCCTCAAAAGCAACCAAGGAATCCACCACTTCTTCCGTTGATGCATTCAGGCTCATAAGCTGACTAATATTATAAGCGATAATACAGACAGCTAATATTAGCGGTAACAATGCCAATATTAATATTTTTTGTTTTAATTTCACTGTTGTACGATCCTTTCTTCTACTTAATCGTCAGTTGCCCGTCCGCAAGCTCCTGCTGTAGGTTTTCAATTTGCTTTTGTTCCTGTGCAGTTAAATTCACAACACGGATTGGTGCTAGACTTACACCATTTTCTTTAATGCCAAGCACTTTATCTTTTTCCGAAAGGGTCCCCGTTTCCGAAACTTCTTTAATTGCCTGATAAACAGCTGTATCTACCCGTTTCAGCATGGAAGAAACAATCGTATCTTCAGCAAGGAAAAACTGATCGCTGTCCACGCCGAATGCATATACACCGGCTTCCTGTGCCGCTAAAATGGAGCCAACACCTGTAAAGCCTGCAGCGGGATAAATAAAGTCCGCGCCTTGTTCAATCATATCCTGTGCAATGGAAGCACCAAGCTGATCATCACCGAAATTCCCCGCATAAACGGATAGCACTTCTGTATCGGGATTTACTTGTTTGGCACCTGATTTAAATCCGGTTTCAAAACGTTCGATTACCTCATTTTCAATACCACCGATAAATCCGATTGTATTGCTGTCTGATTTCATCGCAGCGAGTGCCCCGAGTAAGTAGGAACCTTCATCTTCTTTAAATGTTATGTTATGAACATTCGGCAAGTCCGACACAGCATCGATCAGTAAAAACTGCTCGTCCGGATTGGCAGCGGCAACGGCCTCCATATCCTCCTGGACCGTAAACCCGATTCCAATGATCAGATCCTGTCCTTCCTCAACGAGCTCTTCCAGCCCTTGCTTATATGTACCGGTAAATTCAAGTTCACGGTAATCAAATGTTATATTTAATTCATCGCGTGCTTTTTCGAGACCTTCAAAAGCAATATCTGAAAACGACTGATCACCAAGTCCTGCATCTGACAGCATGACCCCAATTTTCACCCGTTCCTTTTTCTCTTCCTCTGACTTCTGTGAGCAGGCAGAGAGCACGACTACAACGAGAAGACTCATCAAAAACAACCATCCTCTTTTCATTTCATCAGTCCTTTACTTTAAATACATTCTGTAGAGGTTCGACCTCCAACATTTTCAATTTTAACGTATACTTGTCATTTAATAAATGAAATAAAAAAAATTATGCAGAAAATTAACAATTGTTGGGAGATTAAGGGTGATCGAAATTTTATTAGAAGATAACTTGGGGATATTAGAAAAGGTTCAAGCGTTATTAGAGTATCGGAAAGTCATATTAGAACATCTCAAATTAAATGAGAACTTCTTCAACTATAAAAAGAAAATTCTGAAACTTAAGTTGACACAATCTGGAAGAATGCAGTATAGTGTAGTAATTAAAAAGGGGGAAACTTGATGAAAGGGTTCATTTATACTCGACAGCAGTTTGCACAATTACATCTTCATACTAAGTAGTCTTGCTATCTTTATTAAATTTTTAATAATGAATAGGAAGACTTTTTCGCATTGAATCGTATAATAAAGCCGTTTTGGAGCTTTATCATTATACGATTTTTTTATTTCTCAAAAACAGGAGGATTCGTATGAAAAAAATTGACTATCAAAATGTAAAAGGAACACAGGACTACTTGCCGGCTCAGGAAGTTGTAAGACGCAACATTCGGCGCACTTTAGAAGATACGTTTATGTTGTACGGATGTAAGCCACTGGAGACGCCGATATTAAACTATACAGAGTTAATGGCTTCCAAATATGCAGGCGGGGCTGAAATATTAAAGGAAATGTACACATTAACAGATCGAGGAGAACGCGATTTAGCGCTTCGTTATGATTTGACGATACCTTTTGCGAAAGTAATTGCGATGAATCCACAGCTTTCAATGCCATTTAAGCGCTATGAAATCGGAAAAGTATTTCGGGATGGACCGATTAAAGCAGGGAGATTTAGAGAATTTACTCAATGCGATGTGGATGTAGTCGGTATAGAATCACAGTCGGCAGAAGCTGAACTGATGGTGATGACAATCGATGCTTTTAACAAGCTAAATATTGAAATGGTGATTCAATTCAATAATCGCAAGCTATTGGCAGGATTATTGCAATACTTTAAAGTCCCTCAACAAAAAATAAATAGCGTCATTCTCATACTGGATAAAATGGAGAAAATCGACCAAGTCACTTTACTGAAAGAACTGGAGGAACAGAACCTTTTACCTTCAACGATTGAGTTAATTAAGCAATTTTTAAATGCGAATCCGACAATTGCCTATTTTGAGAAGTACCGAGAGGAAAATGAATTAATTAAACAAGGCTATGAAGAATTAATCGAGCTGCAGGATTATTTACAAGTTTTAAATGTTGGTGAAAGTTGTGTGTTTAATCCATTTCTAGCTCGAGGTCTGGAAATATACACAGGTACCATTTATGAGCTATTTCTAAAAGATGGTGTAATTAAATCAAGTATTGGAGGCGGTGGTCGTTACGATAATGCAATTGGAGGATTAATCGGTTCAGAGGAAAAGTTTTCGACTGTAGGCATCTCATTTGGTTTGGATGTTATTTATACAGCGATGGAGCAAAGAGAAAATAGTGCAGATCAGGCGTTGGTGGATATTTTTATTATTCCATTAAATACGGAAAAGGAAGCACTGCGTTTAGCATGGCAATTACGTCAGCAGGGAAATCGTGTAGAAGTTGAACTGAGTGGTAAGAAATTGCGGAAAGCAATGGAAAAGGCAAACCGTGAAAATATCCGGAAAGTAATCATTTTAGGAGAAAATGAAATTCACACAAAACGATATGAGATGAAAGATATGCAAACAGGCAAAGTGGCGCAATTCGAAATACTATAATTTAGAAGGGAAGAGATGGGATGAATTTTCGAGAAGCAAATATAGGCGATGCACCGGGGATTGCAAAAGTGCATGTTGATAGTTGGAGAAGTACATATAAAGGCATTATCCCCCAAAGCTTTTTAGATGGATTAAGCTATGAACAACGTACAAAACTGTGGGAAAAAAATATTTCAGATCAAACGAATACGATTTATGTAGCAGAAAATGAAAATAAAATTATAGGTTTTGTCACAGGGGGTACACGTAGTACAAATAAAGAGGTTGGAGCAAGTGACTTAACTTCGATTTATTTACTTGAAGAATGGCAGGGCCAAAGCGTTGGGAAAAAGCTATTAAATCAAATCATGACTTCCTTTTTAGAACAAGGCTACCAAAAAATATATGTGGATGTATTAGCAGACAATAAAACAAAACAGTTTTACCAATATTATGGGGCTGAGTATATCAAAACGGTTCAATTAAGTATTGGAGGTAAGACATTAGATGAAGAGATTTATGTATGGAACAGTGTAGAAAAAGTAATCCAACAATCAAAATAAATAATTTACATTTATTGACTAAATTCAAATAATTTTATTGAATAATCGTAATATTATGTTATTATTTTACAGTATGCTATAGCTAAAAACCTAACAATTCTCTAAATATTAGGATAATAGAAATAAAAAATTAGGAAGTAAAACATGCTACATTCCTTAATAGACATGATATAATTAGCGTTGTCAGACATTTCAGTTAAAGGTGAGGGGGGGCCAGTATGGAATTTAATCAAAGAACGAAAAAGAACGTATTATTGCTTTGGTTAGCTACTGGGCTACCCCTCATGTACGGCCTATATTTTCTGTTTCCAAATCAGCCGATCGACTGGGAAATTTTTGTTTATTTATCGATATTCGCGCTCATCACAACAGCCATTCCATTCCAAATTGGAAACACGACGATTATTCTTTCACAATGGGTCACATTGGCAGCCTTTTTGCTGTATGGCGTCGGGGCGGAAATGCTGATTGTCCAATTAAGTATTTTACCGATTATTTACCAGATGAGAAACCATAAAGATGCGTTTTACCGAATCATCTTTACTTCTTGGATGTTTGCCTATACTTCTTTTTTCGCTGCAGGCATTGTTCATTTAGCGGGGTTTGAAGTAGGGAATTCGAATTTAACGCATTTACTGCTTTACGGAACGGTATTTGTCGGGTTCCATTTGTTTATCAACCATACGATTTTATATGTACGCGATCGCTTTACAGGTGAAAACGAAAAGTTTTTCAGTGAACATATATTATGGGATTACGGCAGCGCAACCATTACGATCCCGTTTGCCATTACATTAGTCATCCTGATTAATGATATAGGTGCACCAGCAATTTTCCTGCTCGGTATTCCTTTTTTTGCGATAACATTTGTTGCAAAAATGTACAATATTTCGGAACGGGTCAACTATTCACTCAGTAAAGCAAGCGAGTTTGGTCATGAGTTGGCAGACAGATTAAGCGCCCAGCAAATTATTGAACTGTTTATGCACCGGGTGAGTCAGCTCTTTGCACATGATGCGATGTATCTTGTCGATAATATTCAAGGGAAATATGTGATTTTGCGTGCAAGAGTAGATGGAAAAGATATCGAAATTCAGGCTGATTCAGATTCAATCCGCGATTCATTTATTCATATTTGCTTCCAAACAGAAGACAAAAAGGTATTCTCTAGTGCAAAAGAGTGGGAAGAAGGTGCGCCGGATTTCCTCCCACTTGATATGAATAGTGTCATGATTGTTCCAATACACCGTAACCAAAAAACGGAAGGAACATTAATTTTAACGGCACGCAAAAAGAATGCATTTGAAAAGTATCAGATGGATATCGTTCACTTACTGTCGACGTATTTTGCCGTGTCTCTGGAAAAAGCGAAATACTTAAGCGCGGCAGTTGAGAAAAGTGAGACATGTGCATTGACAGGTCTATATAATTATCATTATTTAGATAAAATGCTAGTGGTAGAGCAAGAGCGGATTAAGGCGAATCCTCATCTTCAGTTTTCATTATTAATGATGGATATTGATTATTTTAAACGGATTAATGATACGTATGGCCATCATGCGGGAAATATCATCCTTCAAAATTTTGCTAAGCTATTAGAAAACTTTGTTCCGGAAGAAGCGGTTTTAGCTAGGTATGGTGGAGAGGAATTTGTCATGCTTTTACCGCATAGGACGAAGGAAGAGGCAGTCCAATTAGGTGAAGAAATTCGTCAATGTGTAGAAGTAACACCATTTTTAATTGAATCCGATTTAGCCGAAGCTGGTCAGAAAGAGCTGGTGTTTATTACAGTGAGTATCGGTGTTTCAAATGTCCCGGATGACACGGATGAAACGAAAGGGCTTTTACGCAATGCCGACCGTGCACTGTATATCGGAGCAAAACAGGCAGGGCGCAATAAAGTAGCAGAGTATTCACGTTAAGAGAACTCCTTAGTTAACGCTATGGAGTTCTTTTATTATTTTCAGCCTAAAATTTATAAATTACACGATAATAAATCTTACTAATTTCGTATGAATTAATGTATGATGAAAGTATAATTTTTAAAGTTGAAAAATTCTGTGTAAGAGCATAAGCACGAATATTGGAGGAATGGCAGATGGCAAAAATCTATGTAATCCATGAAAATGATGATTGGACGCGTCACTTAGTAAATCGTTTAGAAGAATTAAACTTACCATATGAATCATGGCATTTGGACGAGGGGATTGTTAACTTAACAGAGGCCCCTCCAGAAGGTGTATTTTATAATCGAATGAGTGCCTCTTCACATACCCGTGATCACCGTTACGCACCTGAACTGACAGGTGCAGTGCTGGACTGGCTGGAATTCCACGGAAGAAAAGTGTTGAATGGCAGTAATGCATTGCGTTTAGAGTTAAGTAAAGTGAAGCAGTATACTGCACTGGAAAAGCACGGAATCAAGACACCGAAAACAATTGCTGCCGTTGGGAAACAGCAAGTTGTTGAAGCTGCAAAAGCATTGAATATCGTACCGTTTATTACGAAGCATAATCGTGCAGGCAAAGGATTAGGTGTTCAGCTATTTTATTCAATCGCTGCATTGGAAGAGCATTTAGCGAAGCCGGATTATGAAGAGCCTGTAGATGGCATTGTGCTGATTCAGGAATACATCGAGTCGCCTGAATCTTATATTACACGTGTTGAATTTATTGGCGGCGAGTATTTCTACTCTGTACAAGTGGACACATCCGAAGGGTTCGAGCTTTGTCCAGCAGATGTATGCCAAATTGGCGATCTATTCTGTCCGGTAGGGGAAGAGCCGAAAGAGCAGCGTGCAAAATTCGAAATTGTCGAAAACAACGAATCAAAGCTGCTTGAAAACTATGCGAATTTCCTGAAAGACAGCGGAATTGATGTAGCAGGCATTGAATTCATCCGCAATGCAAAAGGTGAAGTATTTACGTATGATGTCAATACAAATACGAACTATAATTCGGATGCAGAGGCAAAAGAAGAAAAGTACGCAATGCTGCAGCTTGCTAAGTTTTTAGGGCAGGAACTGGAAAAAGTAACAGCTCAAAAAGTGAAGTAAAATGAAAAATCCAATGAAGGGGGAGCGCTACACTGCACTTTCTTCATTGGACTTTTTTATTTATGCTTCTTATGCTGCTTCATTCGTTTGACTAAGAAACCACCTTTAAACGACTTCGGTTCATAAGAAATTATAAAGGCTGACGGCTCATGATGCTGAACAAGCATAAATAGTTCCTTTTCACGATTCCGTTTCGTTAAAATTTCGTATTTGTATCGTTGACTATCCCGGCCTTCACCCACGTATGTCGTTACCGCAAACCCTTCATTTCGCATAACTTGGATCAGCTCTTCGTTGCGGATTTGTGTATTGATCGTTACATAAATATAGCCAATCGCTAGCTTTTGCTCGATGCGCGTCCCGATAATGATCCCTAGACCAAACCCGACTGCATACACGACCATTGCAAGAAAACCTTGATCGCCGCTGAAAACAAGAGACAGACCAAACACATAGATGAGCATTTCAACAATTCCGATCAGTGATGCGAGCGTTGTAATATTTTTAACTAAAAAAATTGTTCGCAGAGTAAATAAAGGAACATAGAGCAATTGTAATAATAGAATAAGCAAAATTTCTTTCATCAAATCGAATCCTTTTCTTTAAATTATGCTCATCATAATATGGGTACTCTTGTAAATGCAATAGATAAGATTATATGGAGAGGCATGAACCAAAATATTATTCATCCTATCCTTTTCCTATGTTCCCTTTAAAGAATACTTTATGCAATATTTCTCAAAAAAAACATAACTTATATGTTTACCCATCTCTCTTTTGTGGGAAACATATATGAGGATAATTATAAATTATTCGGTATAAAGTACTGCTCGTTCATGCAGAAAAAGAGACAGGTAGAAGCTTTCAGAACAAGCCTATCGTTTACTTAATATTATACATAGTACAAAGTTAATGAGACTTATAGACTGAAATAGCGACAAAAAAGCCTCTTCATTTCATTTACCTGTCGTTTTCTGTATAATTAAGTGTAACGGGCAATGAATTATGCTTTATCTAAAAAAGTAGAGAGAAGTTGATGTAATGACCATTCTTGTTGTAGACGATAACCAAGTTAACCTCTTCGTTATTGAAAAAATATTGAAAAGTGATGGTTATGAGAAGTTTGTTTCCGTACAATCTGCAAAAGAAATGTTTGACTACCTAGATCCATCCAATGCCCCTAAGTGCTATGACGTTAATGTTATTTTATTGGATGTTATGATGCCGGAGATGGATGGAATTGAAGCTTGTCGTATATTAAAACAAAATCCACAATGGAAAGATATCCAGGTGATTTTCGTGACCGCTCTTGAAGATAAGTCGAAGCTGTCGGAAGCTTTGGACGTTGGCGGCATTGATTACATAACGAAACCTATTAATCGAATAGAATTATTAGCCCGTATACGTGTAGGGAAGCGATTGAAATCAGAACTGGACTGGCATACAAATCAGGAAAAGATTATCCAAAGAGAGTTGGATCTGGCAGCCCGTGTCCAACAAAGTCTTTTAAGCCCACCTGTTCATGAACCGAATATTTCGATTACCGCTTCTTATTTACCATCATCGAATCTGGCAGGAGATTTATATTATTGGGACAAGCTTGATGAAGATCGCTATGCTGTCATGTTATTGGATATGATGGGGCATGGGGTGTCCGCATCGCTTGTTTGTATGTATATTTCATCTGTTTTGCGTGAGGCAATTAAAAAGCTGACAGACCCTGAGCTTGTTATTGCAGAGTTGAATCGGTATATGAATTTACTGCAAAATGAAAAAGAAAATATATTGTATTATTTCACCGGCGTGTATTTTATTATCGATACAAAGAAAAAAACAGTGGAATACGTCAATGCAGGCCATCCAAAAGGCTATGCTTTAGTTGATGGCGAAAAGACTGTGCCCATTACGCATACGAGTTATGCAGTAGGATTTGTTGAGGATATTAAAATTGAGAAGACGATTATTCCATATAATTCGTCCATCCAAATTGTCCTGTTTACGGACGGTGTTCTGGAAGCGATGGGTCCTTGTGAAATAGAATCTGATAAAGAATTGTGTGAAATTGCTAGTAACCACTGGTCGACGGACATTTCACCGATCGACTATTTAGTGAAGGGCGAACAGCAGCATAATCAGCCGGATGATATGTGTGTTCTATTATTGCGTGCCAATAGTTAATAAGTTGAATTTAAATAGAAAACCCAATTTTTCGTATGTAGAAAAATTGGGTTTTTGCTGTTTAATCCAAAATAAAAATGGCACATCCGTAATAGATGTGCCTTTTTTTCAATTCTTGCATATTCGAATACAGTTACTAAAATCTCTTTTGATAGATGCGCTCTGTTGCGTTAACGGTGCGGTATTTGGATACGAGCGGAGTAAACTGCAACGTTTCCTTATCACCCAACCCCAGATATCCGTTTCTTGCTAAGCTATCGTAAAAGAGATGATGCACTTCATGCTGCAGCTCAGGTGTAAAATAAATGAGCACATTGCGGCAAATGATCACATCAAATTCCTGAAACGATTTATCCGTTGCCAGATTATGCTGGGCAAACATGATATTTTCGCTTAAGTAAGGTTGAAACGTGGCGAAGCTGTCATCCGTTTTATAGTATTGGGAAAAGCTTTCTGTTCCGCCGGCTAAAATATAATTTTTCGTATAGGCTTGCATTTTATGGAGAGGGAAGGCACCCTGTTCCGCTTTTTTCAGCGCATTTTCATTCATATCTGTCGCATACATTATCGTACGATTCAGCAAGCCTTCTTCCTGCAGCAGGATGGCCATTGAATAAACCTCTTCGCCAGTTGCACAGCCTGCATGCCATATCCGTATTTTATCAAGCTCTTTCAGCTGCGGTATGATCTCTTCGCGGAACGCCCTGAAGAAAGAGGGGTCCCGGAACATTTCCGTTACATTAATCGAAAAATCGTTCAGCAGCACTTTCAATAACTCTTTATCGTAAATAATCGATTCGGTTAATTGAGAGATCGATGAAAAATTGTTGATCCGCATGCGATGCTCAATGCGACGTAAAATTGATTGTTGATTATACTTTCGGAAGTCAAACCCTGATAATGTGTAAATCGCTTCTAATAGTAAGCGTATTTCTAACTTTTTTCTATACATTTCGTATACGTTCCCCACTTGTGAGCCATACCGTTAGTACGGAGAATAGTTGTTCCAAGTTTAAAGGCTTACTTATATAATCGGAAGCCCCTGCTTCAAAAGCACGATCTTGGTCTTGCTTCATCGCTTTTGCTGTTAATGCAATAATCGGCAGCTCATATAATTGTAAATCTTTGCGGATACGCTCCATTGTTTCATATCCGTCCATTTCAGGCATCATAATATCCATCAGAACAGCATCTACGCGTGTCGCCGTCTGTAAAATATTGAGACATTCCACACCGTTGGACGCTTCAATAATGTGAACACCTTTATGTTCCAATGCCTGACGAAGCGCATAAATATTACGGTAATCATCATCAACTATCAAAATATGCTTTTCATCAAATATCGATTTAGGTACACCCATCGGAACCGCCGGAGCGACTTCTGTATAAACGGCTTCCTGTTCAGCAATGTTCGATTGTACAGCGTTTCCTTCAGGTAAGCTTGGCAAGTACACTGTAAATGTGCTGCCTTCACCTTCCGTACTTGATAACGTAATCCAGCCACCAAGAAGTTTTGTAACTTCACGGCAAATGGATAAACCTAATCCTGTTCCGCCATATTTGCGAACAGTAGCACCGTCCGCTTGCTGGAACGATTCGAATACGATGTTTTGTTTATTTTTCGGAATACCGATACCGGTATCTGTCACACTAACCGTAATCCATGTGTCGCTAAGCTGTCTCATAGCAGGTGTTATGCGTGCTTTGTCAACCTTCACTGTTACCGAACCTTTCTCAGTAAATTTCAGTGCGTTGGAAAGCAGATTATTTAAAACTTGATGGAATCGTTTTACATCGGTATGGAATACTTCAGCAAGATTTTCTGCCACATTCACCGATAATTCCAGGCCTTTTTGATTCGCTACCGGCTGGAATAAATTTTGAATATGCTGTGGCATTTCATAAATGTCCATCTCTCTGAACCATAAATCCATTTTCCCTGCTTCAACTTTCGATAAATCGAGTATGTCATTGATCAGGTTCAGTAAATCTTCACCCGAATCATGGATAACTTTTGCATATTCCAGTTCGTCTTCAGATAAATGTTGTTCATGGTTTTCCGCAAGCATTTCAGACAAGATTAAAATACTGTTAAGCGGTGTACGCAATTCATGGGACATATTCGCAAGGAACTCGGATTTGTAATTTGAGCTTTGGCGCAGCTGTTCTGCACTCTGCTTCAGCTCTACCTGCACTTTTTCCAGTTCATGCGTTTTCTGTTCCGCATCACGTGTACGTTCTTCTAAACGTTCATTAATAGTTGTCAGTTCTTCTGTTTGCATTTTCAGCTCTTCGGATTGCGTTTGAAGCTCTTCTGACTGAACTTGCAATTCTTCGGTCATAGCCTGCGATTCATTTAATAGACGAACAACTTCCATACGTCCAATAATACTGTTGATTGTTACACCTAGATGTACAACCACTTCTTTAATTAAATCACGTTGCTGTTGGCTATAGGGCTTAAGTGACGCCAGTTCAAAAACAGCCACGACTTCTTTTCCGAAAAGTACAGGAACGATAATACCGTTCGAAATCGGAATATTTCCAAGTGATGTTTCCAAGTAATGGAAGCTGTTATCTTTGTTGTCATAGCCTAAAATCCGTTTTTCTTTTACACTCTGACCGATGAAGCCTTGTCCAACTTCAAAGCTGTCACGTCCTACATCATCGCCCGTTTCCGCAAAGGCAGAAATTTTATTGAACTTGTTATGGTTGCGGATATCCTGAATGTAAAATGCGCCGTATACCGAATGTGTACGAGTCGTTAATGATTTAAGCAGTACTTCACCCAATTCATCCAGTGTATCGACACCTTGGTAGGCTGTTACAACTTCGGCCAAGTTCGTTTGGTACCATTGACGGTTTTCCATAGTTGTAAGAAGGGAATTCGTCGCCAGTACAAGGTCTTTTACTTCATCATTCGTTTTGGCAGTTATACGTTTTCGTACTTTACCGTCGGAAGCATTCATATCCTGAATCGCTTCGGTTACTTCGTTGATCGATCCGGCAATATTACGTGAAATAATTGTGAAAATAACGATCGTTACTGTCGCAATTAACGTTAAGATTGCAAAAAGACTATACGTTAATGCCGTGTTTTCATCATTAAGTTCAGTAACTTTTGCTTGAATCGCTTCTGTTTCAAATGTACGGAAAGTGGTGAAATCTTGCTGCAGGTTACTAATTGCCAAGCTGCTTTCAACACCATCGAACATTGAAAGTATTTCTTCGTTATCATTAGCAATTATCGCATTCATGAGAGGTTGACCGGTATTTTGAATCCAGTCTACGATACCGCTATGGACTACTTCCAGCTGTTGCTGACCGCTTGAAAATTCATTTACAATGGTGTTTAACTCATCATAGGAAGATTTCCATGTTGCCATTTCTTCATTGAATTTATTTAAATGCGTTTCATCGTCTGTAATTAAATAGCGATGTAAAGAGGATTCCATATTAAGAATTTGGCGTTCCAGATTATTTGACATCATACGCATTTGAGAATCATATTTAATAATGCCATTCCGTTCTGTTTGTAAACTTGTTATTTGATTATTCAAGACAAGCGCCGCAACGATTAAACATACTATGAGAATAATATATCCACTCGTAATTTTGAAGCCGATGCCCAATTTACGTTTTTTCTTCATGATGTTCTACCCTGCCTTTATTAAAATTTCTATCATCTAAGTATACTATAACTTACTAGAGTGTACGAATATGATGAATTAAAAAGTAGAAAGAATTCCAATGTTAATCGGGGACTCAATCAATTCGTATCTATTTTCCCGTAAATTCCGCCCCCGCCTCCGGTGATGGCAATTTGTCCTTTTCTTGATAAGTCGATCAGCACCGCAAGTTTTTCGGGAATAACGTTTTTCAGTTCTTCCAACGAAGCCTCGTGCAGAATATTCATCTCGGTTCCAAATACATCCAGCATTTTCTCGATTGTTTTAGATCCAATACCGGGGATAAAGTCGAGTGGAACTTGATGAATATATGGAGGCCTGCTGATTTCCAGTAGGGGGTTATCCGTTAATTCCACAATTCTTTTGGCAACGCCTTTAATCAGCTGTTCCTTTCCGCAATGAGGGCAGCGGCTATGACCTTCTTCTATTAATTGTTCACCGCAGTTGGCACAAACCGTTTCATGATACTTGCCAAGAAGGGGATTGAGTCCGTAATTGGCTATGATTTGTCTGCCTTCAATTTGATGGAGCGCTTTTCTTAGCTCTTCGAAATTAGCATCCATGACCCGGATTTTCTGATATTCACGGGCAAGCTTCCCTAAAGAGTGGGCATCCGAATTTGTAACAAAGCTATATGGGGCCAATTCACTGATTCCTTTAACCATCATTGTGTCCGAACTTAAACCGAGTTCAATTCCATCAATGAGTGTCGGATCAAAAACTTCCGTTAAGCTGCTTTTTACACCTTTTCCGAAAAGACTTTTAAACGGTGTAAATACATGGGCCGGTATAAACAGCCCGCCGAGTTCTCGAACCTTTTCCTGCAGTGTCCTGCCGTCACATCGCGAACGCTGTGTACTCAAATGGATATTCTTCTGATGAAGGCGCAGCCAATCTGAAAACTGCTTCATCTTTGTAAGTGTCGGGATATAGCAAAGGACATGGATCGGTCCGTGACAATTCGCATCATAAATCTCGATTTCCGTCCCTAAAAGGAGCGTCGTCTTTTTATAACGGATGCCGCCTTCAGTTAATTCTGTTGCTTTTTGTTCTTGAAGAAGCTGTTCTACTTCTTCGATTACTTCCGGTGATTGACAATCGATAATGCCGATTAAATCCAATCCTTTTCTAGAAGTAGCGGTTTCCAGAATATTTGTCAGCGTCAGGTTTTTGCTTCCTGTTATTTTGACTGCCCGTCCTTTATAAGTACGCCCGATATGTATATGTAAATCCGCATAAATTTCCTTCCACATCCTACCCACATCCTTAAAAGAGTTGTCTAATCAAATATACCCGAATTTCGAAGTTTATTTGCAACGGGAGAAGTTTTATTTACGACAAGCGGCCTAAAACGGTTTCATCCGAAATAAACCGATTGCCAGTATAAAAAAATCCTGCTGACAGGGGATTTGCCGATCAGCAGGACTACAACTATTAATTTAAATGACGGATTTTATTCCTTGCCATTTTTCCATTACGACATCTTCCTCAAATGTACTGATGATTCGATAGTTTTCGTCGTCTAAAATGCGGTAATGTTTGCTTAAAAGATTTTGCTGAAGTCGGTGATTTTTATATTCATCGATGTTCTTCCACCATATATAGCCGCCCATCGTTTTTTCACGTGGGGCAATGATGACATTATGCGCGGTAAGTTCGATGACTTCCATCGGATCGCCGCCAATACGGTTTTGCAATGTTTCACTATGACGGAATAGGGCACAGATCGCAATCGTTGTTGTCCAGTTTGCATAAGTCCGCTCTTTTTCGATTTGTACGAGCGTCTTTTTTGAAATACCCAAAATTTCGGCCATTTTATCTTGTGTGTAATTATTTTCTGTGCGGATAAGTTTCAAACTTTCCGATGTTATTTGTATGATAATATCTCGATCCATCGAATCACCTCGTGTAATAATACACTAAATATAACATAATACCATTTTAATTTCGACGAATTGAAATAAAAAATAGCCTGAGCAAAATCGCCCAGACTATTTTCATATCAGCAACTATTCGTCTTTTCCTTTTCCGAGCAGCTTGTTTGAAATGACAAGTCCGATTGCACCGATAATAATGAACGAAATCGAACGAATCAGAATGTCGAGCTCTGATAAATCAAAGAAAATCATCTTAATAATCCCGAAGAACAATAAGCCAATACCGACCATCTTCAGATTAGAGTAGCTTCGTTTTGCTGCAAGGAACAGCGAGAAGCAGGCGATGATGAAAATGAACACCGTATTTAGAATAACCGCGAAGTTCCAATTGATAAGATCATGGAAATTCATGAAATTCGTAATACTGAAAACCCATATAATCGAAATTACCATACTGGCGATCGTCAGTTTCTCAGTATTTTGGCTGAAAAATGCTGTGTAGTTTTTATAAATCCACCCTTGTTCCCAAGCATCTGCAACTATTGCCCACAGAATGGCAAAGTATAAAATGCGGACGATAAGGGCGACAATCACTGCCTGGTCGTCAACCCATACAGTGGAAAGTAAAACAAGTCCCGCAAACATGTAAACGCCAGTAGCAAGCCAAGGTAGAAATTGGCCGACGATCTCGCGTTTGACGACTAAAACAGCTGCAAAGGCAAACGCGATTACACTAAATGCTAAAAACGTTGTATAATGCTGCGGCATATACGCCCAGTCCAGTTTCCAAACATAAAGCAGGGCAACTAAATATAATAGGCACGGATAAATATCTTCCAATTTGAAAAGTTTCTTTTTCCCTTCAACCGGTGCAGCTTTATACTGAAGCAGCACTTTATAAAGTAAGACAAGCATTGCAATGACAAGAACGATGTTCAAATGCCTCAATGAGAAGAATGGCTCTACTCCATAAAACATTAAGACGAAAAAGGCGAGTACTGAAAACGTAATGCCCTTAACCCATTTCATGAATAAAATCGCATGCTTCACCGCAATGACCAGTCCGCCAAATGTGACGACAATCATCAGAAGGAGTGACAATTCGCTTGAAATATTGAGCTGTGTAATAATATTCAGCAGTACAATAGCCGATAATGTACCGAACATATCGATCAGCAGCCGTTCTGCACGTTTAAATACGATATATAAAGCACCTGCTACAATCGCAAAGAACAAAACAAGAGCGATGAGTAACGGAGTCTCTTCAGGAGATAGAATTCCGTTTATTACGGACAAGACGATGACAGTATAGGTGAATAGTAAACTGGCATGCAATTTAGTATTGCTAGAATATAACCGTAAGAAGCTTACAAGAAACAGACTGTATACAGCAATGATCGCAAATGCAAAAAAGACGAGGCGTTCATCATGGAATATCGAAACAACCGAAAGTGCTAAAACTGAAAAAGCAGTTCCGATAAAAAGTGCTCTACGCTGTGTATGCTTTAAAATAACGACTTGCACGACAGCGAACAGCAGCACGACGAAAATACCGATAATCACACCGCTAAACTGCATGTATTCCAGTAAATACGGCAGTAATAATGACGTAAAGACAACGAGTGCCGTCAATGCTTCATTTCCTTTAACATAGCTGATGAAAACTCCGTAAACAATGTAGATTAGTGCAAAAATCAGTGCTACGTACAAACTGAGGACATCATATAAAATGGCCCCCGCGGCAGTTGTCAATATCCCGACGATGAAGGCACCGCCGTATAGGGATAACGCGACAACCCGCGACCCTTTTTTCCTTTTCTCCATATAATAGGCACATGCGCCAAGACCAATCGATAATACAAAGCCGGCAATAATTTTGATGCTATCAGATAAAAAGCCGTAATCACTAACGAGTTTCAAGCCCCAAAGAACACCGAGCACTAAAATGACCGTAAAGATTCGCGGCAATGCACGAGTAAACAATTCTTCCAGTGACCGCTTTTCCTTTTTGGGAATCGGGTCTTCTTTAGGGGCAGCGACCGTACTGCTTGGTACAGGTAGTTTTTTGCGTACAAATGGTTTTACCGGTTCTTTTTGAAGGGGTACAGCTTGCTCTATTTTCACATGCTGTTTTAAATGCTGTACTTCTGTTTTTAATGAGCGTACTTCCTGTTCCAAAGCCGCAATCCGTTCCAGCATTTCTGGATCTCTTTCCACACAATCACCTCTTTCAATAAAAGTAATGATACTCTATTAGTGTAATTTTACACTTTTGTATTGTGGAAGTAAATGTTTTTGGAAAATTCATTTACTATAAAACGATTCTATCAATGAGGAGCGGGAAAAATAGTACAGGGATTATTTATGAGAATGTCATGCATATTATTTATCATTTGAAACTATAATTAAGTAATATAGAAATAAGTATGGTTAGTAGGGGGTAATATGGGCAATTTAATTATTTTTTCAATCATTTTTCTAATCGTCCTAGTAATTTTCATAAAACTGTTTTGTTCCTTTACCGCACAATTATATATTCGGAACCGTATACGAAAAGGAATCAGGCAGCATTTTAAACAGATTAAATTGGCAAAAGGCAATAAGCAACAGCTTTTTGACGTATATAAAAGTGTTTATAAAAGCGCCACAACAAAACCAAACCGAATATTTGCCTCCAGAGACCGGGATAAATTTGAACTGAAAGCAAATACGGAATTGAATCGTATGACGAGAAATCCTTTTACAAAACTGTATGCAAGCGCATTAACGTATTCAAAAGGATTGTTTACATGCCTTTTTCTCGTGGCGACAATTCTTTCGGGCGGAATTTTGAAAGAGGAAGTAAAAGCCTCTTCATTGACTTTACCCACAGTGGACGAAAACATTCAACTGAAACTGAATGTTAACCTGGAAGATAAAATCGATCAGATCGTGACCAGCTTTATGCAAGGTGAAAATAAACTGCAAAGCTTTAAATTTCAGGATTTGGCGAATAAGAAGGTTGTTCCCGTTTATGATGTAAAAGATTTACCGCAGGCAGTGACAAATGTAGAACAGTTAGGGCAGGCAATCGCCCACCATATGTCGCAGTTTGAACATCAGTTTACGGTGTACTATGAAGGGGACGTTTCCGATTTTGAAACGACTATAGATGAAGTATTTGCATGGCTTGAGGTAAATGAACCGTATTTATGGGCGGTCATGGGCGAGTTTTCAACACGTGCCAAATACTATGGCAATAAAGTCGAATGGCATGCAACGGTAAACTATGATTTAACAGCAGAAGAAAATGCCGTTGTGCTAGGGAAAATCGATCAGATTATAAGTACAATTCCGCAGGACGCAACGGAATCGGAGAAAGTGAAATTTGTGAATGATTATTTAGTCGTGCACACAGCATACAATGTGAACAGTAAAGCGAATCCGCATACACCTTATTCTGTTTTAATGAATGGGGAAGGCGTCTGTGAAGGATATGCATTGGCCGCCTTATTAATGTTTGAAGCGCTCGGCATCGAGGCGAAATATGTTGTCGGTAATGCCGGCGGACCACATGCCTGGAATTTGGTGAAAGTGGATGGACAGTGGTATCACCTCGATATTACATGGAATGACCCGGTTCCGGATCAGGGAGACCGAGTCCATTATCAATATTTCCTCATAAGCGATGAAAAACTGTCAAATGACCATGAATGGACTAAATCGGATTATCCGAAAACATCTGTAAATGATTACCTTTAAAAAATAATATTGACAAAGGAATGTATTAACCACATAATACACTTATTAGGTGTATGAAGTGCTTAATACATTTTTTTATACATACTGTATTAAGTGGTTAGTACAGATTACCATTCGTCGTATTTTTTTGCGGATAGTGTACTAAGTGGGTAATACACGAAAGGAGCTGAATAAGGTGGATGTGAAATTCAATAACCGGGATCCTGTATACGTGCAGGTTATCCGTCATTTTAAGGAACAAATTGCAAAAGGTTCGTTTGCGCCAGGGCATGTTATCCCATCTAGACGGGAGTTGGCCAATCAGCTCAAAATCAACCCGAATACAGTGCAGCGTGCCTATAAGGAAATGGAGGAGCAGAAATTGATTTATACAGAAGGAAATATGCCAAGTTGCATTACGAAAGATGAAGCTGTACTAAAAAGTGTACGTGAAGAATTAATCAGTGAAGCGGTGCAAGTATTTATCAGTTCCATAAAATCAATCAATGCGCCACTTCCCGAAATAATGGAGCTCGTACAGAAACAGTATGAGGAGGCGGAGCAGCGTGATTGAAGTTAAAAATGTCTCTAAAAAGTTCAAAAGAAAGCAAGTCCTGAAAGATATGAGCTTTACTGCAGAAAAAGGGCAAATAACATGCCTGATCGGAATTAACGGTGCAGGAAAAACGACCATTATGAAATCAATCATGGCGCTCACTCCGATTGACCGTGGCGAAATACTAATCGACGGCAAAAAAATAAGCAAAGATGCTTTTGAAAGAATTACGTATATTCCGGACCGTCTGACAATGTCACCAAACTATACAATTGCGCAAAGCTTCGATTTTATGGCCGATTTTTATAAAGTGTGGAATGAACAGCGGGCAACAGAACTCCTTGCCTTTTTTCAACTGGATCCGAGCGATAAAATTTCAAGCCTGTCAAAAGGAAACACGGCAAAAGTCAATTTGCTGCTTGGCTTGGCACTGGATGTGGACTATATATTGATGGATGAGCCGTTTTCAGGAATCGACATCTTTTCAAGAGAACAGATTGCCAATGTCTTTACAAGTCATTTAATTGAAAATCGCGGCGTCATTATTACAACACATGAAATTAATGATATTGAACATTTAATCGATAAGGCAGTGCTCATTGGGGACGGCCGTGTATTAAGAGAAATGAATGTAGAAGAGATGCGGGAAACAGAAGGCAAATCCGTAGTAGATGTAATGCGGGAGGTGTATGTCGGATGAATCACTATATAAAGCTCGTCAATTTTGAAGTGAAACGATTCAGCAAACTTTTTCTAACTTTAATCATTGCGGTAATAGCAACCCAAATTACCGGGGCCATTGTCACCTCTTCGCTTTATGTAAGCAATGCGGAAACAACGATGGTGCGTGACCAAATGACAGTAAGCAACTATATACAAACCTATGGTGCGTATTCACTGCAGAACTTTTTATTTTCGGAATACTTCTTTCTATCCGTTATATTTGCAGCAGCTTTACTTATGATTTATGTGTTTTTTATTTGGTATCGTGACTGGTTAGGGAAGTCATCGGTTATTTATCGTTTGCTCATGCTGCCTACAGCACGCAGAAATGTGTATTTCGCCAAATTGACAACAATATTGCTTTTTATTTTCGGTTTAACAGCAATGCAAATCATCTTACTGGAAGTTGTGAATCAAATTACTCAACGAATAGTACCTGACCAATTATGGATGGATGAAAGTATAATTTATATTTATTCTACTGAAGTACTGGATTTATTGTATCCGCAATCACCTTTATTGTTTGTTTTCTATTATGTAATTGGCGTTACAGCTGTTGCAGTAATTTTCACCTCTATTTTATTTGAACGCAGCTATCATATTAAAGGGATTTTCCTGGCATTCATCTATTGTGTGATTTCAGTAGTCATTGTAATGATTCCAGTGATCATTCAAATAATTACCAATTATTTTTATACGAATGAGATTTATTTAATCGTTACAGGATTCAGTATTTTAACGACTGCACTTGCGATTTATTTAGCAGATTATTTATTAAAACGAAAGATTAATGTGTAGAGGAGGGGAATGACATGAAAAAATATTGGCAACTTTTTTTAATTGCCGGAATAATCGTTGTAACGTTTACTGTGCACTATATACAAGTAGCGAACGCAAAAGGTAAAGAGTATGATTTTACATTCGAAAAAATTTCAGGCGATGATAAATATATAGATTCATTGATGTTCAAAACAAGCCTTCAATATGGCATGGTCTACAATTCACTTCTTATTAGTAAAGATGAATCCTCGTTAATCGAATCTGTCCATAACCGGGAAATTCCTTTGATGTTTCAAAAACTTATAGATGAGCATAAAAACTTCATGCGAGGTAAAGCATTAATTGCCAATAACTATTTTGAGGACGATACGAAGCTTATTTATATGAAGGAACCTGAGGAAGGCTGGAAAGTAAAAGCAGGGGACACATACAGTTATGAAGTTGATGTACTGGATAAAGTAAAAGATGAGAAAACGTCATTTTCCATCAAGTCACAGCTGGATAATAGATATAACTGGGTTTTTTACAGTGATATTACAGTTGTGAATAATGAGCTTAAACTTATTGTAAAACAAGTTGATAATGACGGAAGCGAAAAAATGTATCATGTAATTATTGATTTGAAAAAACAGCAGCTGCTGAGTGAAACTTTACTTGAAGAAGCAACAATGGACGAAACGACAAGAAGAAGTATTGATTCCCACAATTCTTATTCAAATTTAGGTCATGAAAAATACCATGTCTATTCTATAAGTTCTGTTGATTTGAAAAGTCCTGAACAAGATGTTACTTCACGTCAGTTCAGCGCATTAAATACGGAAACGAATGAAATAACAGATATTCAGTTACCGGAAGGTTTAGATCAGAACCTGCAAAGTATTGAAGTGGATGATAATTATTTAGTTATCGCCTATTCAACAAAAGAGGAAATAGTCATTTACAGATATAATATCGGACAGCAGAGATGGCTTGAACCGATTACTGAACCGTATCCTGGAAAGATATTAATCCCTGAATTTAACAGCACGACTTCACTAAACGGAAAATTTTACGTCATGACAGAAGTGAATAACGATTATGTACTCAAGATTTTTGATATTGAACAAGGTACATTATTATATGAAGGAAAACTTATCAATAATAATATGAAACAAAAATATTATATTCACATAACTGATGTATATGAATCAGAAAAGTAATTGAAAAGACTTAAAACTCAATGAATTTGGCTACCAACAGATTTTTGGAGTATATAATAGAAAGACGCTTAATCGAGGCATGTGCGGGAAATTTTTAAGATATTCCGACAAACCGTTATAAATTAATGTATTATCTTCAATTCAATTATTCCATTCAATGGGTAAAGAAAAGAAATAAGCTTAGATGTACGTAACAAATCCCGCTATCTTTTATGTTAGCGGGATTTTTTATCTTCATAGAGGTATGTTCGTTTACCGAGAGTATTTAATGCTTAAGCCAAACTTCAACTTTTTCTTTACACCCAACACCAATTTCAACTCTCAATAGTATAGTCTTAAACAAATGATTGACTGAATATTCACATTTATTTACACTGAGGAAAATAGGCGACATAGAGAGACAGCTAGAACGAGACAAAGGAGAGGGTATGTTGTGTTTAAATGGAAGAGCAAAGAGCAGTTAAGGCAATTATTATGTGAACTTGTACAAGTAAAAAGTGTTTCAGGTTCACAGGCAGAAAAGGATTTTCCTGATATTGTAGTGAATAAACTGTCGGAGCTGGCGTATTTCAAAGAAAACCCTGGCCATTTAAATCGAACATATTTGAGTGATGGGCGCAGTTTTATTAGCGCATTGGTCAAAAAATCTCCAAATACTAAAAAAACAGTCGTATTAATTAGTCACTTTGATGTAGTGGATGTGCAGGACTACGGAAAATGGAAACAGTTTGCTTTTGATCCTGAGAAGCTAACGGAACAATTTTACTCGATAAAAGACGATTTGCCTGAAGCAGTGCGGGGTGATATGGAAAGCGGAAACTGGCTATTCGGCAGAGGAACAATGGATATGAAGTGCGGGCTTGCCTTGCATATGTCTATAGTTGAACAAGCGACATTCGGAGAGTATGACGGCAACATTCTTTTATTGACTGTACCGGATGAAGAAGTAAACTCTGAAGGAATGCGGGCAGCGGTTCCAAAACTTGTGCAACTTTCGGAAGAGCATAATCTTGAATATACAACAATATTAAATTCAGAGCCGATGTTCAGTAATTTTCCTGGCGATAAAAATAATTACTTCTATACCGGATCTATCGGAAAAGCATTGCCGGGCTTTTTATGCTACGGGAAGGAAACCCATGTCGGGGAACCGTTCGGAGGACTGAATGCAAATTATATGGCGTCGGTGCTGACAGCTGAAATGGAATTAAATACGGATTTTTGTGAAAAAGTGGGCGAAGAAATGACGCCGCCACCAACGAATTTAATTTATCGCGACTTGAAAACGGAGTATTCCACACAAATTTCACATCGGGCTGTGACACTATTTAATTTATTGTTATTTGAAAGAAGCATGACAGACGTTGTTTCATTGCTCCAGCAAAAAGCGATCAAAGCGGCAAATGAAATCGAACAGTCCTATATGAACAAAGCTACGAAGTATTCACAGCATACGGAATTTACACCGCAGCAATTGAAAGTGAAGGTCATGACGTACGAAGAAATTTACGAATATGCGCTGGAGAAATACGGGGAAGAGCGGGTTGAAAAACTATTGTCCAATTATGACAGCGAAAAAGACGACCGGGAACGAACGATTGACCTCGTTGATCAACTAGCTGCGTTATGTAATGAACTGGCACCGATGATTGTCATTTTCTTTGCGCCGCCATTTTATCCTGCAATCAGTTCAGGGAAAAATGGACTCATCAGTAATCTTGTAAACGAGTTGAAACAATATATGCATGAAACATTTAATATGGAGTTTACCATTCAAAACTACTTTGCCGGAATATCGGATTTAAGCTATGTAGGGTTGAACTATGAAAACAGTTCGATTGAGTCGCTAATAAACAATATGCCGGTTTGGGATAAAGGCTACTCGCTGCCGATCGGGGATATGAAAGAGCTGACTGTACCGGTGCTGAACATCGGTCCGGTTGGAAGAGACCCGCATAAATGGACAGAGCGGCTTGACGCGGATTTTGCATTTGGAACATTGGTGGATCTACTGCAATTGACGATTGAAAAATTATTCGCTGCGCATTATGAGGTGAATGAACAAATAGTGAGCAATTAATAATCTGCCTTTAAGGTTTATCGTTAAATTTATGATACAGTGGGAATACTAACCGCGAAATAGAGCGGAGTTGGAGGATTATGATGACAAATACAGTAGACGAACTATTAGAATCGCTCGTGGCAGCGACAGTAAATAATGAAGTGAAATGGAGTAAAGGTACGGAGCAGCTGGAAGAGGTGTTGGAAGAAGTATACGGCAACACGGAAAAGCTTTATTTCTTCTTTGATGAAGAAGAAGGTTCAAACATCGTTGTAGCAACGTATCAATATTACGAAGGCGAAGTAGAAGCCGATGAATTTTTAAAAGACGGCATGAGCCTGTTTGTCATTGACGCAGATGATTTTGAGATTTTAAATGAAGTAACAGATGAAGATGCGGATGATGCAAAATTATTCCCGGCTTTAATGGAAGCAATTGAAGAAGTGAAGTAAGCTTAAAAAAATGTAACGGGTGTGAACGGTTTTAGAATCGTCTGCATCCGTTATTTTGTTATGGCGGATCCTATATTCCGGGTGAGAAAAAGCGTGTGTGGATTTTATTAGAACAATAGAGTGGTTTATTAGAAGAAATTCAAGTGATATTAGAAGAACGGGGCTGGATATTAGAAGAAATACATACTTTATTTGAACATCCGGGACACTTATTAGAACAAACCGCACTTATATTAGAAGATCGGCAATATATTAGAACAAATAAATTTATATTAGAACTTCTGCGGATATATTAGAGAATCCGACCAATGCCCGCTGGATCATAGTGCACCCCAGCACCCCCACCAAAAAAACGCCCGGTAACCAACCCGGGCGCTCCACTTAAACAATCAATAACCGCTATTCAGCACATCGAACCCTTTCACCGCTAATGGCACTTCACCAAAGGACTTCTGGCCGAACTGTTCCTCGATATAAATTTCCGCCAGCAGCTGCTCGCGTTCACCGGCCGTTTCACCATGCTTCACCGCAACAACTGCTTCGTATAGACGAGCAAGCTCCTGCATGAGCGGTTTCGCCTCCACTGTTTGCATTGCCGGATCCAGTGTGACAAATACTGCAAAGCGCTGCTCCACGACAGAGGCCAGCTGCTGCAAATAAGGATGGTTCGTCTGCTGCAATTCATTCAGCAGCGTAATATGCGCATTCTTTTGTACGAGGCGAATAAGCTCATGTGCCAAAATGTTCGCTGTTCCTTCCCAAACGGTTAATACTTGGGCATCGCGAAGCAGGCGAGGGAGTACGAAATCCTCGATATAGCCATTGCCGCCATGAAGTTCAATCGCTTCATGCGTAAACTCGATCGCCCATTCTGCTGTTTCCTTTTTCACTAACGCAATTAACAGGCGGACAATCTGCTGTTCTTCTTCTGAAGCATTCCCGCTTACAACTTCATCATAGCGCGACACTAAATCGAACAACGCGACAAGTGAAGCATGCCATTTCGCGTGCAATGCGCCTAACGTATGCTTCACCATCGGAAACTCGGCAACTGTTTGTCCAAAGGCGATACGCCCGTTTGTATAATGAACCGCTTCATCCAGCGCACGTTTCATAATGCCGACCGATGCTGCGGCATTACAGATCCGGGACAGGTTGAGTGCCTCGAGCATATAATAGATGCCTTTGGAAGGATCCCCGACAACATATGCTTTTGCACCGTTAAACTCGACTTCTCCTGACGGGACCGCCTTTACGCCAAGCTTATCTTTCAATCGGCGGATCGTAATGTGATTAAGCTCACCATCGTCGTCACGCCATGGGACAGCAAACAATGTTAAGCCGCGTGAACCTTCTTTGGAATTGGTTGTCTGACGGGCAAGCACCATCGCAACTCCGCACATCCCGGCATTCGATGCAAAGTACTTTTCACCGTATAAACGCCATTCACCTTGTTCAAGGCGTGCCTCCACGACATTCGCACCAACATCTGATCCACCTTGGCGCTCCGTTAAAAACGTAGCCCCTTCAAATAATTCCGTTTCGCCTGTTGCACAAATATGCGGCATAAACTTCTGCTTCAGCTCTTCGGATGCATAGTGCTCGAATAAATACGCTGTCGCCATCGTCAATGTGACAGGACAGTAAAAACCTGGTTCGGTTTGTGATAGCAAATAGCCTTGCGCAAAGCTGTATACATAATTGCCTTTATGGCCTAATTCGGGAATGTCTTTATGGATATAGCCGACAATCCCTGTTGCATAAGTTTCGGCAACCGTTTGTTTATAGCCTTCGTTCACAATGACTTCGCTTACTTCATCGCCGTATGCATTATAGCGGCGTAATCGTGGTTCGCCTTCCCGGTCCGTCACTTTGGCACGGGCATCGATCGGTCCGGCACAAAGCGCACCGAATGCCGTCAGCCGTTCATCCGCATAATTATAAAAAGACGGAGAAAGTTTTTGCTGTAGTAGCTGATGCAATGTTTGATCGGATTCATAAAAATTCTGGCTCTTTTCACGTTTATTGGCTAATACTTGCATTTGCTTCACCTCTTAGCTGCTGTTTTAATATTTTCCCGGAAGCATTGCGCGGAAGTGCTTCCGCTTGTTCAAAGATTTTCGGGATTTTAAATGCGGCAAGTTTCCCTTCCAAGTGCTCGCGGATTTCCTGCTCGGAAACAGGGACTTTTGCACAGTAAACCGCTTTTACAGTTTCGCCCCATTCAGGATGCGGTACACCGAACACCGCTACTTCAAAAATAGCGTCATGCAGCAGCAGCTGATCCTCTATTTCTTTCGGGTAAATATTGACGCCGCCTGAAATAATTACATCTTTTTTACGGTCGACGATGTAAATATAACCTTCCTCATCGATGCGGGCTAAATCGCCCGAACGCACCCAGCCGTCAACGAAAATGTTTTTCGTTTCTTCCGGATTTTTATAGTATTCTTTCATATTGCCTTCACCATATAAAATGATTTCGCCAATTTCACCAGGTGCCACATCTTCATTTAATGCATTAATCACACGCAGCTCTGTTCCAAACGGTGCTCGCTTACCGATGCTTCCTGCCTTGTGAGGGTGATCCGCAGCATGTAATATCGACCCGCTCGGACCGGCTTCCGTTAAACCGTACACACATACTAAGTTGTCCGTATTAAACTGCTGCTGAATATATACGACTTCTTTTTCGGAAAGCGGTGCGCCTCCGTACACCCACCACTTCATTGACGACAGGTCCGCACTTGCGATACGAGGTGAGCCGGCAGTTAGAAGGTAGGCAACAGGTGCCCCGAAGAAGTGCGTCGTTTTGTATTTTTCTACCGTATCTATTAACAAGTCAGGCGTAAATGTCGGTGTGAGCACAGCTGTTGCCCCGACTAAAATGACCGTGACCAAAAACAAATTCAATGGAGCAGAATGAGTTAGCGGCATCATGATGAGCATCCGGCTTTCGGGTTTTACTTCCATTTCAATGGCAATCATATGGGATACTGCGAGGACATTGCGGTTTGTCAGTAAAACGCCTTTTGGATTGCCGGTTGTGCCGGATGTATAAAGTAATGTTGAATCATCATCCTCCACTAGATCACAGCAAACGACCTCATTTTGGCCAGCTGCCTGGAATTGATCGAAGCTTTGCCAGTCATGGACAGCAGGACCTGTTTTTACTTTTAGACCATTGAACATAATCGTAGCGGCCTGTTCGAAAATCAGCTCATGGACAAAGATCGCCTTCGCGTCACTATGATTGAGCACATACTCAATTTCGCGTGTGACAAACTTGGCATTGATCGGTACAACGACAGCCCCCATACGCTGAATGGCAAAGTAAAGCGCGACGAACTCTTGCACATTTGGCATGAAAATCCCGACTTTATCGCCTTTTACGATTCCGCTTGCACGCAATGAACCGGCGATTTTATTAACTTGGTCATCCAACTGTTGATACGTCGTTTCCTGGCCGAGACTAATGACAGCAGTTTGATTCGGATACTTTCTTGCATGACGAGCTAACAGATTAGAAATATTCATGATTGGTCCTCCAATAATAGAATTAGTTTTTCCTGAAAAATAGCTTCCGTCTTTTCGATTTCTTGACGGATTTCATACAACTCTTCAATCTTTTGGTCAATTTCCTTTATTTTTTGCTGACCGTATTCGATTGTCCGCTCCAGCTGTTTAATACCTGTACGATCAAGGTCAAAAAGCAAAATCATTTCCTTAATTTCTTCCATAGAAAAGCCATACTTTTTTCCTCGGATAATTAGCTTGATCTTTGCCTCCTCCCGTTTGGAATAATGGCGCATTCCATGATGAGGTCGTGTCGGTTTCAATATTCCGAGCTCTTCATAGTAGCGCAGTGTTCTCGGTGTGAGTGCATATTCTTTAGCGATCGTTTTAATGGATTTCACATAAGACACCCCCATTGGAAAAATTATACCATTTACGTTAACGTCAATTTAAAGAGAAATAAAGTATAAAACAGAAAAATATTTATTGAAGGCAGAAATAAGGGGGAAGTAAAGGGCGGGTATTTAGTCCGGCGAGTGGAAAATAAGTATAAAGCATATTAAAGACAGCGAGTTTCTCAATGGAGAAGCCGCTTTTTTGCTTGAATTCTTATAAATTTCTAATTATATAAATAAATAATACGAATTAAGCGATAATCTCATTGACAATCATTATCATTTAGATTTATTATTTAGGAAGCGATAATGATAATTGTTATCAATAAATTCCAAGGGGCGCTATTCAAATGAAAACGAAAAAGTTCTATTCTTTAATGACAATACTTTTCGTAGCGATTGGTTTACTGGTTGTTGCGGGTTGCTCGGATAAAGAAACAAGTACAGAAGTGAATAAATCAAATGAAACAACAGGTTCTTCAAATTCAGAAGATTCGGCAACGCAATATCCAATCGTAATCAAACATGCATTAGGTGAAACAGTAATTGAAGAAAAACCGGAGCGTGTAGCAACAGTTTCATGGGCAAACCATGATGTAGCACTTGCTTTAGGTGTTGTACCGGTAGGGTTCTCGGCAGCAAACTACGGTGTACAGGATGAAAGCGGTATGCTTCCATGGACAGCAGAAAAATTAAAAGAGCTTGGTGAGGAAAATCCGAACATCTACCAAGATACAGATGGCATAGATTTTGAAGCAGTTTCAGATTCAAATCCGGATGTGATTTTAGCGGCATATTCAGGGCTTACTCAAGAAGAGTATGATACGTTAAGCGAGATTGCACCGGTTGTTGCATATCCGGAAACTCCGTGGGTTATTACATGGCGTGACCAAATCCTATACAACGCAAAAGGTATGGGTATGGAAGAAGAAGGTCAACAATTAATCGCTGATACAGAAAAATTAATTCAAGATAAAGCAAATGAATTTCCTGAAATCAAAGGTAAAAAAGCAGCGTTCGGTATGTTTAACGCGACAGATTTATCAAAGTTCTATATTTATACACCAGCTGATCCGCGCGGTGAATTACTGGAAGAGCTAGGTATGGAATATCCGGAAAGCATTAAAGCGCAAGTTCAGGATGAAAGCAGCTTCTACATCGAATTAAGTGCAGAAAATGCAGATGCTTTAAACGATGCTGATATTCTGATTGCATATGGTGATGACAACACATTAGCAGCACTTCAGGCAGATCCGATTTTAGGTAAAGTACCTGCAATCAAAAATGGCACGGTTTTAATCATTCCTGACAACACACCACTTGCTGCTGCAGGAAATCCGAACCCGCTGTCAATTCAATATACAATCGACGAGTATGTAACTTTAATTTCGGAAGTTGCGAAAAAGATAAAATAATATGAAAAGTACATCCGTTTTAGAAAAGAAGCAAATTATGATGCCGCGAAATTTTATCAAAGTATTATTACTTTTGATAATTTTACTCGGGCTATGTATACTAGCATCACTTGTATTTGGTTCGCGGATGATAGGCTGGACAGATCTTCTGAATGGGTTATTCCATTCAGAGGCTCAGTCTCATGAAGCGAACGTCGTAAGGCAGCGTGTGGTAAGAACTATTTTCTGCTTACTATGTGGTGCAACATTAGGAGTTTCCGGTGCGCTTATGCAATCGGTAACACGTAACCCTATTGCAGATCCAAGTATATTAGGTGTCAATACAGGGGCATCCCTTTTTGTCGTTTGTGGCATTGCCTTTTTAAATATCAGTTCAGCAAATCAGTATATTTGGCTTGCGATAGCGGGTGCTTTTATTACCGCTATTTTTGTATTTGGGATCGGTTCAATGGGGAGAGGTGGCGCAACACCATTAAAGCTTGTGCTTGCAGGTGCTGCTACAAGTGCAATTTTATCCTCACTGGTCGTTGCAATAATGATACCAAGAACGAATGTAATGGATCAGTTCAGATTTTGGCAGGTCGGAAGTGTCGGTTCCGGGAGCTGGGATTCCATCACATTATTTATTCCATTTATTGTAGTAGGACTATTTGTTGCCTTAATTACAGCTCCGGCATTGAATGCGATGGCATTGGGTGATGATGTTGCGACAGGGCTGGGTGTACGCACGGGTACTGTAAGAATTGCAGCGGCATTAGGTGGCGTATTATTATGTGGTGCTGCGACGGCATTGGCAGGTCCAATCGGCTTTATTGGTTTATTAGCTACACATATCGTACGTCTCGTAGTAGGTCCTGATCTACGTTATATTATTCCGATGTCAGCATTGTCGGGGGCAATTATTTTAACCTTTTCCGATGTGATCGGAAGGCTTCTTGGCAGTCCAAGTGAGCTCGAAGTTGGAATTGTGACGGCCTTTATAGGTGCGCCGATTTTAATTTTAATTACGATGAAAGCGAAAATGCGTGCAATATGATGAATGAAACGATGAAGATGATTAAGACGTCAAGATTAAAAAGAAAACGCCGGTTTATAATGATGACTTCCTTGCTGGCAATCATTTCGCTAGTTCTTTGCGGTTTGATGCTTATGCTCGGCAACACGATTTATCCGGTGCAGGATGTCATAAAGGTTTTACTAGGTGAACAAGTGAAGGGAGCATCCTTTGCGGTAAATACAATTCGTTTCCCTAGAATGGTGGCCGGTTTGTTTGCAGGCTTTGCATTTGGTGTCGGGGGCTATATTTTCCAGACGATGCTGCGCAACCCGCTGGCAAATCCGAATGTAATCGGGATTACAACAGGTTCAAGTGCTGCAGCTGTATTTTGCATCATTGTATTAAATGCAAGCAATACGGCCGTATCCATCGCAGCTGTAATCGGAGGGCTTGCAACAGCTGTCTTTATCTATCTGCTGGCAAAAGGCACTTCCTTTTCGATCGGTCGACTAATTTTAATCGGTATCGGGATTCAGGCGATGCTGACGGCCTTTATCAACTATCTGATGCTCATTGGGGATACACATGATATTCCGGCTGCAATGAGGTGGCTGAGCGGCAGTTTAAACGGTGCAAAATTAACGAACTTATATCCGTTAATTCTTATCGTGTGTATTTGCACACCGATTTTAATGTATTTTGCAAAGCGTCTGGAAATGCTGGAGCTTGGTGAACAGGCGGCGACGTCTCTAGGCGTCAATACAAATCAAACGAGAGTCATTCTTATTATTACGTCGGTGCTTATGATTGCATTGGCGACAGCTGCAACGGGTCCGATTGCCTTTATTTCATTCCTGGCAGGTCCTATTGCCAAAAAATTAACAGGTGTCGGATTTTCGGGTCTTATCCCTGCAGGTTTAATCGGGGTCATTTTAGTACTGGCGGCAGATCTTATCGGACAGTTTGCTTTTGAGACACGCTATCCGGTAGGGGTTATTACAGGGATAATCGGTGCACCATACTTAATTTATTTATTAATCCGTATTAATCGGAAAGGAGATTTATGATGAAATCGACACATACATTCCAAACGGAAAATCTTGTTGCAGGCTATGACAACAAAGCGATTTTACAAGGTGTCAGTCTAGCGATTCCAAGCAATAAAATCAGCATTATTATCGGTTCGAATGGGTGTGGGAAATCGACGCTTTTAAAAACGATGGCACGATTAATCAAGCCGATCTCCGGCCAAGTATTGTTGGATGATAAATCGATTAACAAAATCCCGCCAAAACAGCTTGCACGTGTTTTAGGACTTCTTCCGCAATCACCGATCGTTCCTGAAGGGATCACGGTTGCAGACTTGGTTGGCCGCGGCCGGTTTCCGCATCAGAGCTTTTTAAAGGGCTGGTCAACTGAGGATTATGATGCAGTTGCGGAAGCGATGGAAATGATGAACATTACCGAACTTGCCGACAGTCATATCGATGAGCTTTCAGGAGGGCAAAGACAACGTGTATGGATTGCAATGGCACTTGCACAGCAAACCGACATTTTGTTTTTGGACGAACCGACTACATACTTGGATATTACGTACCAAGTTGAGATTTTGGACTTATTGACGGATTTAAATAGTAAATACGGAACGACAATTGTAATGGTACTCCATGATATTAATTTATCCGCCCGCTATGCCGACTATATTTTTGCTTTACATAAAGGTCGACTTGTTTCAGAGGGTACACCAGCAAACGTAATTACGAGTGAATTGATCAAAGATATATTTAATTTAAACTGTGTTGTCACACAAGATCCTGTTTCGGATTCGCCTTCTGTTGTACCAATCGGAAGACACCATTCGAAATCCGCAATGCTCGTTTAGCTGCAACTTAGTCAATGGAATCCGGAGGCGATTTCGCGAAAAGTGTTATTGTCCGACAAATGAAAAGAATGGAGTGTTTCGAATGAACGATATTTATGATGTAACGATAATTGGCGGTGGTCCTAGCGGATTATACAGTGCGTTCTATGCAGGGTTGAGAGATTTAAAAACGAAAATTATTGAATTTCAGCCGACGCTCGGCGGGAAGCTTCACGTTTATCCTGAAAAGATCATTTGGGATATCGGCGGTATGCCTCCAACACCAGCACAGCAAATCATTGAAAATCTCATTAAACAGGGACTGACATTTAAGCCAACCGTATGTCTAAATACGAAAGTCGATTTCATCACAAAAAAAGAAGATATATTTGTGATTGAGACAAGTTCAGGCGAAAAACACTATTCGAAAAAAGTGATTGTTGCAGTAGGCGGGGGCATTATTAGCCCGATTAAATTGCATATTGAAGGCGCGGAAAAGTATGAAGTATCGAACTTGCATTATACAATTCGAGGCATTCAAAGCTTTAAGGACAAGTCACTGCTGATTTCAGGCGGAGGCAACTCGGCGATTGACTGGGCAAAGGACCTGATCGGTATTGCCAAGCAGATTACCGTCATTTACAGAGGCGAAAAGCTATCTGCGCACGAAGCACAAATCCGTCATTTACAGGATAATGGCGTTCCTATCATTACAAATACACAGATTAAAACACTTGTAGCGAATGAAACGAAGACAAAAATAGAAGAAGTTATTTTGGAAAATGTCGTAACAAAGGAAACATCGAAAATCGTAGTGGATGATGTCCTTGTAAACCACGGCTATGACCGGGATTCTTCCTTTTCTTTTGATGCGGCACTATCTCCTGAAAAAGATAAAGACTATGACTATTATTATTTGACGGACGGTAAAGGGCTGACATCGGTTGACGGTATTTATGCTGTTGGCGATATTTCCAAATATGATAATAAAGTATATTTAATTACTGGTACATTCCAAGATGCTGTCAATGCGATCAACGCCATCAAAATCAGCCTTGAACCGACAGCAGATCAGTTTGCAAAAGTTTCTTCGCATAATGAAGTGTTCGAAAAACGCAACCGTGAACTGATGAAGGACATGCTCGTGAATGGCTAGTATGATGAACGAATAATTACAGAGGCTGGGACATAAGTAGAATTACCGTTAAATAAGAGGAAAGACATTATTAAAAAACGGATATTTGAAAAATTGATTGGAATGCAGGGCGACTCCTGCGGGAATAGCGTGACGCCTGAGACTACAGGCTCAGGCCACGCCCGCGGAAAGCGTCCCGGAATGGAAATCAATTTTAACGTTCAGCAAAAAAGTGCTATTTTTCTCTCAGAGAAAAATAGTGCTTTTGGGTAATGTCACGGCCTCTTTTTCATTGATGATGGAAGGATAGTAATCAATTATAATGGAAGTATTATGGAATATGTGCAATGCGTGAAAGGAAGGCGAAGTGCTATGGTTTTCCAAAGAGTAGCTGATTATAAGTGGCTCTTGATTGCCTGTGTCATTTTACTTGGCAATATGGTTGTCTATCAGTTGTCGTTTGTTTCCGCACTTTCAGAGGAGCAAGTACGCGGAATGGTCATCGGTTCACTAATTGACTGTGCGGTTGTATCACCTGCGCTTCTCTTGCTGCAAAAGGGTAAATGGACAGTCAAAAGTTTTGTTGTCTTTGTTGCTGCGGGCATTTTATTTGTTAGGCTAGTCATCCCGAATGGATTGATGGAACCTTTCCGTTATATAGCTTTTTCTGCGATCGCTGTTGAAGCGGGATTGGTTTTTGTGGAATTAATTATTTTATTTGTTTTCATAAAATACTTACCGAGCATCATTCGGGCGGTCAAACTAGAACAGGAGCAACTTATTTTTGCGTTTCCTCGGATTGTAGAAGAGAAAGTGAAAGATAACGTATTAATGAGAGTACTTTGCCAGGAGATACTCGTTTTTTATTATGCGTTTTGCAGTTGGAAGAAAAAACAGCCAGGCGGATTTACTGTTCACAAAAATACGATGTATGCAGCTGTATTAGTGATGATTTTTCATGCAGCTTTATTTGAAGCAATCGCATTTCATTGGTTTTTCCATGACCGTATGCCGATTTTAGCTTGGGGCCATACCGTTCTCTCACTTTATGGACTCCTATTTTTGCTGGCAGATTCCCGCGCATTAGTACTAAATCCAGTCCGTATCGAAAACGGAAATTTATATCTTTCCAACGGCTTATTGAAACAGACCAAAATTGACCTGAAAAATATTTCGCAACTGCATACGTCTGTTCAAGATGAAAAGATTCATCATTTTAAAGTGATAGGAAATACTGTGGAACAGCCTGATTTTGTACTTGAACTGAAGGAATTGCAGACGATTCAAATAGTTGGCGGATTTGAAAAAAAGGCAAAATATATCGGGATTTATGCAGACACGCCAGCCCTTTTACGTAACGAAATTGAGTCAGCAATAGTAGAGAAATAGTGTAAAAGATGAAGAAAGAGGGTATAGATTATAGAACGCAATGTTATGAGGTGAAAAGATGAACATTCGAATATTAGGTTATAAAGATGCCGAACAATATAAACACGTTAGATTACACGGGCTTTTACATTCTCCAACATCATTTAGCTCGTCTTTTGAACATGAGAACAATTATACGGTCCCGGAAATTGAACAGCGTCTTCGTCCGCAAGCCGATATATTTACGCTTGGGGCATTTGAAGAGAACGAGCTGATCGGAATTGCGACATTTAAAAGAGAAACGGGTGCAAAACTGAATCATAAAGGTGTTCTTGTCGGACTCTATGTTATGCCTGAATCAAGAGGAAAAGGCGTAGCGCGGGATATGATAGAAGAACTGTTGCGCCTATTAAGAGAAAATGATGGTCTTGAACAGCTGCATTTAACTGTCGAGTCTACAAATGAACAGGCAATCTCTCTTTACGAATCACTAGGATTTAAGCGATTTGCAAAGGAAGAGCGTGCCCTGAAGGTTGAAGGCAGCTACTATGATCAAGTATGGATGGTAAAAGAGCTATAACGCAAAAAAGTAAAAGCAGTTTTTCTGCTTTTACTTTTTTTGCGTTAAATAGCGCTCCCTGCAGAGCCTTTTGATAAACGTTCTGAAATGATCAGGACAATGAGGATTAAAATGATCTGCAGCACACCATATGCGCATGCTGTACCGAACTTGAAGGCATACAGCTTCTGGAATATGGCAACCGACAGAGGAATCGTTGATGTATTATAAATCAAAATCGATGCGACGAACTCCCCGATACTTTGCACAAAAGCGAGCAATGTCCCGGCTAGAACGCCAGATAAAGTAAGCGGGATGACAATTCTTCTGAATGTATACCACCACGAGGCCCCTAAACTTCGCGAAGCCTCTTCCACGGACTGATCCAACTGCATGAGGGACGCGGATGTTGACCTGAAGACAAGCGGCAAATGCCGGATAAAATACGCAAGCGGTAAAATCCAGAATGAACCGATCAATACTTGATTGAATGTAAATACGCTTTCCGTGGAAAACGCAGCGATTAAGTTAACAGCTACAACTGTACCCGGCAATGCCCACGGGATCGTAATTAGAATATCGAGTGCTGTTTTTCCTTTGAAGCTAAGTCTGACCATCGCATAAGCAGCAGCAACACCGAATATAATATTGCCGACTGTTGCGATGAAGCCCATTTGCAGCGAGTTCCAAATTGGCCGCCATGTGCGTTCATCCGTAAATAGCGCTTTATAATGATCAAGCGTATATTCGGTCGGCAGAATCTGAATTGTCCAGGCACCGTCTTTTGAAAATGAAATTAAAATCAGCACTAAAATCGGCAAGATTAAAATTAGCGTTCCGATGAAGGAAAGTGTAACCGCTAAATACTTCAAAGGCTTCGAGCTCACTTCCGAACGGTGAACACTGATCCCTTTACTTAAATTCTGATAGTTACGTCGGTTTTGATACCAGCGCATAATAAGCAAAAAGGTAATGGACACGAATGATAAAATGGTCGACTGCGTTGCCGCCATATCCAAATTGCCGTTTGTCCGTGATAAATAAATTTGCATCGTCATTGTACGTTCAACCCCGAACATGAGTGGCGCTGTATAGGATGCCATCGACACCATGAAAACGAGGAGGGAAGATGCGATTAAAGATGGGGTAAGCATCGGCAAAATAATCTTCCGCCAAACGCGTATCCTGCTTGCTCCCAGGCTGGTTGCGGCTTCTTCCAAAGAAGGATCAAGCCCTTTAATAGCTGCAGAAGCGGTCAAATAGAAGTACGTATACATCGTAAACGTATGAACAACAATGACACCCCAAATCCCTTTTAATGCAAACGGAACATCTTCCAATTGAAACATCTGCTGGAATAAGCGCGGGAAGATGCCGCTTTCACCATATAAAAATGTAAAGGATAAAACTCCGACCAAGGGGGGCAATGCCATCGGGACAAGTACTAAAACAGAGAGAAGACGGCGACCCGGAAAGTCATAGCGTTCCAGTAAAAAGGCCATCATGACCCCGACAACAGCACAGCAGATGACACTGATGATCGATATATAAAAGCTGTTCCAAAGTGCCTCCAGATTGGCTGTACTTTCTAAACTGAAAAACTTCTGATAGTTTGCCAGCTGATTGTCTCCGGCAAAACTCTGAATAAACGTTGAGTAAAATGGATAAATAACATAGGCAAACAATATTAAAAACAGCGGGGAGATAAGAATATAGACAAAATAGCGTGATTGTGTAAGACGAGACCACCAACTCGCTTCGTATGTGTCAACGGATTTTTTGCTCATTGTGTGCCTCCTCTCTTATTCTCCTAGGAAATAAATATTTTGTTTCGGGATATGTAGTTCAATCATATCGCCAGCTTGCAGTATTGCAGTACCCCGACTAATAATCATTGCTTTTAATGTAGTATCATTCCATTTGATAAAGTAATTTACGCTGATTCCGGTAAATTCGATCAGCTCGACGATACCTGTAACGGTGTTTTCACCAGGACCGCTTTCAAATGCTTCAGGACGGACGGATACATAAATTTCGTCTCCGATTGCTACTTGAAGACCCGCTGCCAAGTTTTCTGTCAGGCCTTGCAGTTCAAGTCCTTTATCATTTGTAACGGTAATCATATTGTCTTCAATCGATTTTACTTTCATCGTAAGCAAGTTTGTCTCTCCGATAAAAGTAGCGACAAAGCGGTTGTTTGGCCGATGGTAAATTTCCTGTGGCGTACCGATTTGTTTGACGACGCCATGCTCCATTACCATAATCCGGTCGGACATTGCCATCGCCTCAGTCTGGTCATGGGTAACGTAAATTGTCGTCACACCCAGTTCCGACTGAATCCGTTTGATTTCAATCCGCGTTTCCTCACGTAATTTTGCATCCAAATTGGATAATGGCTCATCCAGAAGCAAAATGTCAGGTTCAATGACAAGCGCACGTGCCAAAGCAACACGCTGCTGCTGACCACCCGATAATTCATTGATTTTGCGTGAGCCATATGGACCTAGATGAACAAGCTCGCGTATCCGGTCAACCTTTTCTTTGATCGTTTTTCTATCATATTTCCGGATCTCCAGACCGAATGCAATATTTTCATTGACTGTCATATGCGGGAAGAGTGCATAGTTTTGAAACACCATTCCAATATTCCGTTTATTAGGCTGCAATGTTGTGACATCCTGATTGTCAAAGTAAATTTTACCTTGAGAAGGGTAGTAAAATCCGGCAATCATCCGTAATGTTGTTGTTTTGCCACACCCACTCGGACCTAGAAATGTAAAAAATTCACCCGATTTTATATCCAGCTCTAAATCTTTGACGCTCACGACATCACCGAATTTTTTTGAAACGTCGTTAATACGAACAGCTTTCATCCAATCCAACTCCCTTCATACCGACAAATTAGGAAAAGAAAGACCTCTTGATTCAGAGGTCTGTCATATAACTACTATTTGCCTTTTCCTTTAATATTTGTATCCCAATACTCCATCCATTCCGCTTCTTTATCGGCCATTACTTGCCAATCGATATCCAATGGTTTTAAATCCAAGTCTTTATACCAGTCCGGCATTGCATCCGCCGCAATATCCGTACGTGTTGGAATTTGGTAATACTCTTTAGAAAGCTCTACCATTGTCTCCTGATCGAACAGGAATTCCATAAATAATTTAGCGTTCGCTTCATTTTTAGCATTGTTTACGATACCTACTGCATCGACTAAGATCGGTGCACCGCTTTCCGGATAAATAAAATCAAACGTGTAATCCGTTGTATGCTTTTTCAGTAAAATATCTTGCAGGTTCCATAAAGAAATTGAACCTTCCTGGCGTGCCAGTTTTAAATACAATGCGTTAGGATCCTGTGTATATTCTTTCGTATTCGCATCAAGTTGCATCAGCCAGTCATAGCCTTTTGACGGATCATCGGCACCCTGACGGAAAATCATAGAAGAATAGATTGTGCGCATCGTTCCCGAAGCAAGAACTCCGCGAATTAAAATTTCATCTTTCCACTTCGGATCAAGTAAATCATCCCAATCCTGTGGACCTTCTTCCGGTGACATGACATCACTGTTAATCATAATGACTTCAGGTAACAGCATTTCACCGACCCAGCGATTTTCTTCATCTTTGTGAAGAGGGTCAATGGAATCGACAAATGAAGGATCCCACTGTAAAAGTAAATCTTCATTTGCGGCAACCATCATCGCTGACTGTGTACCGCCCCACCAGAAATCACCTTGCGGATTGGCTTTTTCACCACGCACACGCTCTAAAATCTGCTGTGCACCCATTGTCATATATTCCACTTCGATATCCGGGTAACGCTCATTAAACTTTTCAATAACACCCTGTACCATGTTTTCGTCACGCCCTGTGTAAATGACGAGCTTGCCGGAAGCATTTTCTTCTGTCCCTTCTGTCGTGCCGCTATCGCCTTGAGTTGAATCATTTGTCGTCTCTTCGGAGTCGCCGCACGCAGCCAAAACTAATAAAAGAGCTGTAAGAATAAGAGAAAGCCAAGTAAATCTTTTCATTCAATGTCCTCCTTACATATAGTTTTCATGCAGAATAAAGGATATCTATTCCAATTTCATTTTATCTACAATTTTTTTAATATTCAAACAAATATCCCTATAACTTTTAATTTTTTACAGTTCACATGATTGAGGGAAAGGAATTTTTAATTGAGATTTTCTGAATGGTGGAAGGTTAAAAGGTTATTTGCCAAGTTAAATAGGTGAAAAATTGTTTTATTTAAATTTATTAAGGGAATTATAAAAGCATCAGCACAACAGCGGTTTACCCATTGATTTGGAATTACATACGGTTGGACGTGCTTCTCATCTCACGAATGATGGAACTTAAATTACCGGAGGAGTGAAAATATGAGTAAAAGCAATAAAGAAATTGCATTGCAAATTTTAAATGAAAACAGCATTGGCGTTATGGCCACAAATAATAACGGTGTACCGAACTCACGCTATATGACATTCGACTACGTAGAGTCGAAACTGTATACGGTGGCACAGGAAGATTCGGAAGTAGTGCGTGAAATTACGGAATATGGCGGTACCCATATTTTATTAGGGTATGAAGGCGAAGGAATACTTGAAACGTTTCTGGAGATCGAAGGCAATGCGGCGACAACATTAAATGATGTTGTGAAGCAGCAGCTGCTTGAAAAATATCCGGAGCATGCGGACGGAAACTTTGTGCTAATTCAAGTTACGCCGACACGAATGAGAATTATGAATAAAAACGGAAAAAACCAGGAAGAGATTCAACTATACTAAGGGAGGCAGCGTAATGGAAACACTAAAAGAAAAAGTACTTTCAATTATTAAAGACCATAAAATTGGGACAATGGCTACATTAAATGGACGCCACCCTTATGTCCGCTACATGACATTTACTAATGAAAATTTTACGCTCTATGCGACAACAACCGAAGACTCTCAAAAAGTGTACGATCTGAATGAAAATCCTTATACACATATTTTACTGGGCTATACTAAGGAAGATCTTCATACCCCGTATTTAGAAATTACAGCAAAATTGAGCGAAGTAAAGGATGATACATTGAAGTTGAAAATCACAAACTTCTTTAAAGATGTTTTTACTTCAGAAGACGGGGATATGGTGACACTTCAATTTGATCCAATCACAATCAAATTAATGAATGATGGTGAACCACAGGAACTGAAGCTGTAACCTTTTAATTTATTTACGAAGTCAGCGAAGCAATGGCGATTATTGTCATTGCTTTTTCTGTTGCTGAAGTTGACCGTGAGATGAAAACAACAGGAAGAGTTTGTCCTGAATTGAGCTATTAGTCGCTCAGCCAATTACACGCTCTGCTATGAAAAAATACAGGTAAGTAAAACAGCAAAGAAGCAGCATAATAAGTAAAAGCTCTTATGGCACAGTAATGAACACTGCCGCATAAGAGCTTTTATATTTAGGTTAGAAGCATTGGAAAGTCAGTATTGAATTTCGGTTAACGGAACTGAATATCCAGCCGAAACGACTCCATCTAAAGCCTAATATGACATTTGGCGCAACGAATGTCGGGAAGAACCAGAAGCTGCTACCGTTTCTTTGCCATATAAACGTATTGCGGTACATACAGCGTCTTATACCACTGGAACCTTGCTGAGAATGGCTAGCGGAAAGTTGCTGCATTTGCGGAGTGAAACTAGGGGGTGGTCCCATTGGCATTTGCGTATTGCCTCCAGGTCCTCCACCAGATCCGCCTCCGGGACTTCCAGGGAAGCCGCCGGGGCCGCCGCCACCTGGGAAACCTCCAGGCCCACCTCCAGGGAATCCCGGTCCAGATCCGGGGAATCCACCCGGGCTTCCTGGGAAACCTCCTGGGCCTGGTCCTGGTGGGGCTGGGAAAAACTGTTGTTGAAATGGTTGTCCTTCAGGGCTCTCATCAAAGCGTTCAAACGGATTTTGATACAACAAGCATACCTTCTTTCTTCAGTATTCTTTGTAATGTATGTAAATGCAGGTAAGCGCCAATAGGAATTCGCCTATTAATAGTTGAAATACCTTAATGATTAGAATTTTCGCCCAAAGATGGATTTTCTTTAAGATGTTTTATTTCATAAGGAATTAGGGGAAATTGTTAACGTAATCACAATTACTTTATTGAAAGATAGAAGATTTGAAAAATATGCGTAACTGGACTAAAATCACTATGAAGATGAGAAAGAGAAGTGAAATTATAATGAAAAAATATTTGTTTGCTATCATCCTATTATTGTTGGCAGGTTGTAGTAATGGAGAAAGTTCAAAAGTTACATTTACCGAGAAAGAGGCAGTACCATTCGAAATTGTTAAGTATGATGAAAAAATTGCACCGATCTATGAATCACTCGTTCCGCATATTGCCTATGCAAATACACAAGGACAATTTGAATCACTGCAAGGCCGATTTGATGTAGACAATTTCACAATTGATATGGATAAGTATATGGCCGTATTTATTGTCACTTATTCGGGCAGCTGTGGTACTTCAGTCGATAATGTTTACGAACATGATAATTACTTGGCGGTTCAATTGATTGACAATGTCGGACAAAAATGTGAAGACGAAGGTATGCCCCATACATTCGTTCTTCAAGTAGAGAAAGATGAGTATGAAAAAGTCCAATTATATAACGGCGAAATTATTAAATCTTCAGTCGATGTTGAATAAATTTATTAAAGGTTTTCAGCTTTGTTTCAATCAAAGCTGAAAACTTTTTTTGTAATTTTATATTTTTGGGCACAATTAATTGTGATTGGACAATAAAAACTATATAATTTTCTTAAACTGTAACGTGATGGTTTTGGGGCAGAAATTCTCTTAAAAGAATTAATAACTTCATCATTATTGTTTGCATGTTCAATAGGATAGTCGGGTACATAAGAGAAAGACCAAATTATTATTAAATCATTTTGGAGGTGAATCCCTCGCGCTGAGGGAAGTAATTGGACGTAAACACCATATTAAACATCATTTTATTAATTATTTTTTTAGGTTTAACCGCATTTTTCGTAGCAGCAGAATTTGCTGTCGTAAAAATTCGTAAATCGCGTATTGATCAATTGATTTTAGAAGGCAATAAAAAAGCGGTCATTGCGAAAAAAGTGGCAGGGGACCTGGATTATTATTTATCAGCCTGTCAGCTTGGAATTACAATTACAGCAATCGGTTTGGGTGCTTTTACGAAGCCGTATGTAAAAGAACTGATGCATCCTGTATTTGACTGGTTAAATGTTTCGGATGTAGTAGCTTCGGCCGCTTCTTATATAATAGCACTTGCCATTGTAAGTTATTTGCATGTTGTCATTGGTGAAATGGCACCAAAAACGTTAGCGATTCAGTTTTCCGAGAAAGTGACATTAATGCTTGCAGGACCGCTTTACTGGTTCGGTAAAATTATGTATCCGTTTATCCAGGCGTTAAACGGCACTTCGCGTTTACTGTTACGAGCAATCGGTGTTAAATCAGCAAGCGAAGAGCAGGCCTATTCAGAAGAAGAACTGAAAATCATTATGGCACAAAGTTTTCAGGGCGGCCAAATCGACCAGCAAGAACTGAAATATTTAGAAAATGTATTTGCTTTTGATGAACGGGTTGCAAAAGATATTATGGTGCCACGAACAGACTTAGTTACAATCGACAAAGATATGAACGCCGAAGAGATTATCCGGATTTTGGATGAACATAACTATACACGCTATCCTATTGTTGAAAATAATGATAAAGACCGCATTATTGGTGTCGTCAACGCCAACAAGCTCCTTAGCTATATCGTTTCAAATCGGACGGTACAGCTTGAGCAGTTTTTAACGAAAGTCCCATTTGTTTTAGGAGTGACGAGTATCCAGGATGCCCTGTTAAAAATGCAGAAGGCAAAAGTGCATATGACGGTTATTATCGATGAATATGGCGGTACAGCCGGTATATTAACGATGGAAGACGTTTTGGAAGAGCTTGTTGGAGAGATTCGGGATGAATTTGACGAAGATGAAGTAGATGATATCCGTAAGTCAGGGGAAAACGAGTATACGATTAATGGACGTGTACTGCTCGATGAACTGGAAGATCGTTTCGGATTTGAGTTTGAGGACAGTGACGAGATTGATACAATCGGGGGCTGGATTCAGCATACGAATATCGATTCCATCAAAAACGGAGAAGAGCTTCAAATCGGTGATGAAATAAAATTCGACGACCATATTTGGGTTATTTCAGATATGGACAATTATCAAATCAAGGAAGTTGTATTAAGACAATATAAACTTCAGCAGTAAATGATCGTTACTTTAGATGTCTTGGAGGTGAATCCCTCATATTTCGGGGGAATTAATTGGACAGTATTATAATTATAAATTTAATTTTAATTGCGGTATTTATATTGTTGACAGCCTTTTTCGTTGGGGCCGAGTTCTCGATTTTAAAAGTGCGCATGTCACGGATTGATCAGCTTATCGCAGAGGGCAATAAAAAAGCCGTCACTGCAAAAAAAGTAACACAGGATCTGGATTATTATTTATCAGCCTGTCAGCTTGGGATTACGATTACAGCGTTAATTCTTGGTGCACTCGGTGAACCGACCGTAGAGAAAATGCTTGAGCCTGTTTTTGAGTATTTCAGCATTCCGGCCGCGGTTGCGACAGCCCTTTCTTATGTAATTGCGTTATCGGTTGTTACTTTTTTGCACGTAGTGCTTGGCGAGTTGATGCCAAAAACACTGGCCATCCAATATGCTGAAAAAATGACACTAATTTTGTCACCGCCGCTATATTGGTTCGGGAAAATTACCGGACCGATTATCTCCGTATTAAACGGATCTGCTCGCGGGTTGCTAAAAATCTTTGGTGTCAAACCTGCCGGCCACGATACAGTTTACTCGGAAGAAGAGCTTAGACTGATTGTGACGCAAAGTTACGAAGGCGGTGAGATCAATCAGACAGAGCTTGCCTATCTGGAAAATATTTTCGCTTTTGATACGCGGAAGCTAAGGGAAGTCATGATTCCGCGCAGTGAAATGATTACAATCGAAAAAACTTATACATTAGAGCAAATTCTTGCTGTAATTGATGAATACGAATTTACACGTTACCCGGTCATTGAGCGTACTAAAAATACAGCAGCTTTTATCGGTTTCATAAACTCTAAGGAGATGCTGACAGATATTGCTGCAGGGCGTACGAATCCTTTCACTACGTACATTCGTGAGATTCCCCGCTATAAAGAAACGGTAGCGATAAAAGATGTGTTTTTAAAAATGCAGCTATCGCGCAACCATATGGCAATTGTAACGGACGAAAAAGGAATCACAATCGGTCTAGTGACGATGGAGGATATCTTGTCCGAAATTGTGGGAGAAATTGAAGATGAAGATGATGGGGGAATTATCGTTCCCTCAACATAGTAAAAGGTCGTAAATGATGGTCGTATCGTCCATTATATACGGCTTTTTTGCTGTATTGACGAAAGCGTACAAATAGATTATCAGGATAATTGTCGTTATAATTGAAAGTATAAGGAGCTGAAGAAAATGCAATGTGGGGCTAGATGCTTCCTAGTGGAAATTGAGCATAATGGCGAAAAAAAGCAAGTTCAGGTAAAAGCAAGATCGTCAGTACGTGCCAGAAAAACCGTACGCATTCAATACGAAGACGCCGTAAACATCCTGTCCGTAAAGGAAGAAAAATAAAGGTGAGCAACCAACAATGAGGTTGCTCATTTTTTATTTGTTTACTTGTTCTGCTTTTCCAGTTTTATTTGTTTAACTAAATTGACAATTAACATAATGATTCCGACTGTACAGAATAGAAGACTGAAGATAAATAGTATCAGCCATGCTGTTATGCTCCAATTAGTTGTGAAGAAGATGGAACTGATTAATAAAAGGATCCCGATAAATAAGACAAGATAGCCCTTTTTAGATAATGACACTGTAAAACCTCCTTAAATACATATCATAAAAATAACATAATGTAGGCTGACTTATCTATTTAAATGGTTCCATTGCTTAATAGAAGGCTGATTTTCATCTAGTCCGGGTGTATTGTGCTTATGTTACAATTCGGTAAAGGTATACTAATTCATGAAAAGAGGCGCAGTGCATGGTACAATCGCTCAACCAATTTATTCAAAAGTGGATGCCGGTATTAACACCGCTCAGCTTAGTCATCGGTGTTCTGCTCGAAAAAATCGGGACACATTTCCTTTTTCTAGTCCCGTTATTATTTGCAGTGATGACTTTCATCAGCAGTTTGAATCTGAAATTCCGCGATATAAAAGTTTTTAAACAGTACCCTAAAACAATTTTATTTATGATCGCTTTTCTACATATTCTTATGCCTTTATGGGCGTTCTTTCTGGCCGAGCTCATATTCGATGACCGCCTCCTGACAATCGGATTCCTCATCTCCGTTGCCGTACCTACAGGGGTTACGAGTGTCATTTGGGTGACGATCAGTAAAGGAAATCTGCCTTTATCACTCGCCATCATTTTGATCGATACATTGCTTGCTCCGATACTTATGCCTTTAATTTTGCATTTAGTTGTCGGGGAGTCCATATCGCTAAATACGCCAGCGCTTATTTTTGATCTCATTTGGATGATTGTTCTGCCTTCGATAGTAGGTATCCTCGTCAATGAATGGACAAAAGGAAAGCTGTTCGAACAATATGGGAAACCAATGTCTTTAATTTCAAAAATCTGTTTGTTCGGAATTATTATGATTAATAGTAGTGCGATCGCTCCGTATGTAAAAACAATCGATTTGGAGCTTGTGAAAGTGATTGCCGTTGTTCTGTTTTTAGCAGTTTCGGGTTATGTATTTTCTCTTTTACTAGGCCGTCTATTTTGGAAATCGGAGGCGGACCAGGCGACTTTTGTCTTTAATGGAGGAATGCGGAATATAGCGGTAGGGGTCGTTATCGCTACTACATATTTTCCTTCGAAAGTAGCAATGCCGGTCGTTTTCGGGATGTTATTTCAGCAAGTATTAGCTTCAATATTTTATAAAATAATTCAAAAAAATTCAGCGACAGAGTAAAGACGCATATGAATAGTGTACTGTGGAAAAATACAGTTGTGTTATTTAGTCGCACATTGTATTATTGTTCTAGAGAAATCATTAAATTTTGAAGAGTTATATTAAAATGAGCTTCAGTCGGAGAATTGTTGTAGTGTAATAATCAAATCAATTACTTGTCTCAAACATCCAGAAGCAATGTAACATCTTAGAATAGCGGGGGAAATTATGAAGAGAATGTTCGAGAAATGGAACAGTATTAACTTAGTAAACCGTATTATTGTTGGTATAATTATTGGCATAATTTTAGCACTGACGATTCCTGAAGCAGTAAGTGGTATTACCATTCTGGGGACTCTGTTCGTTTCAGCTTTAAAAGCAGTTGCACCGATTTTGGTGTTTGTGCTTGTCATTAATGCGATTGCTTCACATGCTGGCGGCAAAGCAACAAATATGAAGATGATTCTTGCTTTATACGGGGTTGCGACATTAGCGGCAGGATTTGTAGCAGTCATTGCAAGCTATATCTTCCCGACAGTATTAACATTAAAAACAGCAGCACAGGATGTGACTCCGCCTAGCGGAATCCTTGAAGTATTTGAAACATTACTGTTCAACATCGTGACAAATCCGGTAACAGCCATTATGAATGCAAATTATCTTGGCATTTTAGCTTGGGCAGTTGTTCTAGGGATTGCTTTAAAAGCATCCAATGATTCTACAAAAGGTGTTATTGCGAATTTTTCGGATGCAATTACGAAAGTTGTACAATGGATTATTAACTTAGCACCATTCGGTATTTTAGGAATAGTATTTGAAGCGATTTCTACAACAGGACTTTCAGCATTAGGGGAATATGCCCGTCTAATTCTGATTCTTGTAGGGACAATGTTCTTCGTGGCACTCGTTGTGAATCCGCTGATTGTATATGCGGTAGCAAGAAGAAATCCGTATCCTCTAATTTTTACATCTATTAAAGAGAGTGGAATTACAGCCTTCTTCACACGTAGTTCAGCGGCCAATATTCCAGTCAATATGGCATTGGCAGAAAAGCTGAAATTAGATAAAGATACATATGCTGTATCGATACCTTTAGGTGCAACAATCAATATGGGCGGAGCAGCGATTACAATTTCCGTGCTGACGATGGCAACTGCTCATACATTAGGAATCGAAGTTGATTTCCTCACTGCGGTCATCTTAATGGTAATGGCTGCAGTATCAGCTGCAGGTGCATCTGGTGTTGCGGGCGGCTCGCTGTTACTGATTCCGTTAGCGTGTAGCTTATTCGGGATTTCGGACGATATTGCGATGCAGGTCGTGGCAATTGGTTTCATTATCGGTGTAATCCAGGATTCTTGTGAAACAGCATTGAATTCTTCAACAGATATCGTATTTACAGCAGCTGCTGAATATGCGAAAGAACGTAAACAAAACTAATAAAAACTGTGCTGAACGGAATCAATTCCGGTTCGGCACAGTTTTTTATTGTTAAATGAGCATCGCCAACAGAAATGTGGCTATTATAATGTTCTAGATTTGAATGGTCTGCAGCAGAGAAAATAAATGTGGAGAATCATATAAAGATAGGTTACCGATTGCTTCGGTCGATGTGTATATTTGGGTTGCTACAAGCAGAGAGTTAAAATGCATCCGATCCAATTTTAAAAAGCGACAGATTTCTTCATGCATATCATGGAGTGCCGGAAATTGGTGAACTTCAAACTTGGCGAGTGAGAGCAGGGCTATCGTATTGTAACGGTGCGTTGTAAGTGTTATTTCTGTCTTTTTAATATACGTCGTCAGCTCTTTTAACCGGGCAAAGGTTTCGTGATGAAAATCTCCTGTTCCGATTGTTAAAATGACAGCTGTATTGGTCGTGTCCTTTGTACGTTCAAAACCGATTGACACAAGTGACTGATAATACTGTTCCACACTATTTGCCAGTACTTTTGTGTCTTCCGCCCGTCCGGCAAGCATCGCACTAGTGGAAAGTTTTAATGGTGCATGTTTTACGCTTTCTTTGTCCATAAAATCTTTAATTAACAGATCGATTCGCTCGATCTGTTCTTCAGATTTTAAATAGGCAGCCGCAATATAGCTGTCATCATGGCGGTTAAACTGCTTTGTCAGTATTTTATGTAGATTTAAAGTTTCACTGACTTTTTCAGGTTTGTTCGCATAATGAACAAAGTATGTATTAATGATTTCAGTATTAATCCGGGCAAAGTTATACCATTTTGTATTGGTTTTGATCTGCTGACGGACTTTTTCATAATCTTCATAGTTGAACACGATATTGCGGACAGTCAGCTTTAATGCAAGGTCAATATAAAAATATTTTGCATCTGCCCCAAAATATAAAACGATTTTATCAATGTTTGTAAAAAATAATTGTAATTGAGCATTCATCCCGATCACCTCTTCCTTAATACGTACGTTTTAAACGGGGAGAAGTTTCATTAAAATACACGGGAAATAATAAAAACCGTTTACAAAATACAGCATAAATCGATAGAGTATTGTATGATAAATAAGTGATAAATCAAATAAGAAGACCGTTGAACAGATTGAGAGGTAGTATAGTAATGACTCGACAACCATTTTTACCGATTATTGTCGGTACTGATATTAATGCATATAACATGGCGATTTCTTTCCATGAAGAATATAAAATCCGTCCGATTCTAGTAGGAAAAGGTGTTTTGCCTTTTACGAACTTGAGCAATATTCCGCGTGCGATTGAATATGACAAAAAACTTGGTGAACCGGATCAGTTTGCCAAAATATTAATTAGCGTAGCGAAGAAATATGAAAATGAAGCGGAAAAACTGATTTTAATCGGTACAAACGATTTATACGTCCGTTTAATCATTGAAAACCGTGCAATTTTAAGAGATTACTTCGTGTTCAACTATATCGATGAGAATTTAATGAATGACTTGCAGATCAAATCCAATTTCTATAAGCTGTGCGAACAATACGGCATCGATATACCAACGACTGTATTTTACGACTGCAAAACAGATGGTGCATTTGAAACCGAAATGATGTATCCGGTTATTATTAAACCGAGTAACGGAATTGAATACAGCCGTCATCCTTTTGAAGGCCAGGCGAAAGTTTTCAAAGTGGAAAGCAAAGAAGAAGTTCAAAAAGTAATCGATATGATCAAAAATAGCGGCTACCAGGAAGAACTCATTATTCAGGATTATATTCCCGGTGATGATACAGCAATGTGGGATTCGGTAGTCTATGTTAATGCAAAAGGGGAAACACAGCTTGTATCGTTTGCACAAGTTGTCCTTCAGGAACATACGAAAACAGCGATCGGCAATTACACAGCGCTTATAACCCGCTACAACGAAGAAGTGATGACGAAGCTGCGCGGCTTTTTGGAAGCGGTCGGCTATCGCGGGTACGGTAACTTTGATTTGAAATACGATGAGCGTGACGGGAAGTTTAAAGTGTTCGAAGTAAATATTCGTCAAGGTCGTTCTAGTTATTATATTAATGCAATGGGTCATAATTTGGCACGCAACTTTGTGGAAGATCTGATTTACGATATTCCGAAACCTTGCTCGTATTTAAAAGGAGATGTCCTGTTTTCAGTCGTTCCGAAAATTGTATTGAAAAAATTCGTTTACGATGAAACGGTGAAAAAGGATATTCGACGTCTGATCAAGGAAAAGAAACTTGTAAATCCGTTGTTCTACAAACAGGACAAGCACTTGAAACGCAAAATCTACATGTTTATTCGTCAGGTCAACTACTATAAAAAATATAAACAAAACGTATGGTAAAAAACAGCCGATTAACAGGAGCTTTCTGTTGATCGGCTGTTTTAATAATCTGAAAGTTTTGGACCAAAATGTTATAGTTAAAGAAAATTGAAAAGAGTGATATTTATGGCGGTACATACTTTTAAGTTAACGATTGACTGGCCAGGAGGGCGAAATGCGGTTGGGGACTTGAAAACCGAACGATTGCAGACACAAATATCGATTCCGCCCGAAATGGATGGACCCGGTGTTGGGACAAACCCGGATGAAATGCTCCTAGGTGCCGCGGCTACCTGTTATTTAATTACACTGGCGGCAATGCTGGAGAGAAGCCAAATTGACGCAAAGCTGGATTTGAAATCAGAAGGGCTTGTTGATGTGACAAACGGTGTTTTTACATACAAAGCGATCCACCATTATGTCGACATTGACCTGCAGAATAAAGAAGATGAACGTGCCCGTCGTATAGCGGAGCGCTATGCATATAAGGCAGAGGAAACTTGTATGATTAGTAAAGCGTTAAAAGGGAATGTAGAAGTGCATACACATTTAACTTTGACCTAAAGGGGCGATTTGAATGGATTTCATTTCAGTAATAATACAGCTGCTCATTGCATCAGCGCTGATATTCTTTATTAGCGGCCGTTTAATCGGCTCACAAATAAGTCTGATGAAAAGACTATTATCCGTGCTGATCAGTGTTTCACTGACTACCTTTGTTTTCTGGTATACATATTTGCGCGGATCGGACTATTATGACCAGGGAATCGTTTCAAATGTTGTCAACATAACAACTATTATCTGGTTCGGCAGTATGCTTCTTATTTCGATGCTGCTTTATCTGTTTTTCGAGTTGTTTGATTCGATAGAATTGAATGAAAACGGCACACCTGTCGGCAGACGTTCGTATTTTAAAACACTCATTACGTACTGGAAGCGTCAAAAACGTTTACGTGAAGTAGTGGGGATTGCTGTAACGAACGGAGTCACACGAACGATGAAATACGCCCGGGCCCGCGAAGATGAACGTGAACTGGCCAAAGCATTACGGGATACACTTGAGCAGTGCGGCGGGGTATTTATAAAATTTGGACAAGTACTGTCAACACGTAAGGAGCTTTTGTCTCCGATATTTATTGATGAACTTGAAAAGCTTCAGCAACATGTAAAACCCCTTTCCGAACAGCAAGTTGACCAAATCATTGCCGAAAACTTTAATGCGGGTACGAATCAAGTCTTTTCCTACATAAGTAAAACGCCGTTAGCTTCCGCTTCAATCGGTCAAGTACATAAAGCGGTGTTAAAGGAAACGGACGAACCGGTCGTTGTAAAGTTTTTACGGCCTGATGTAAAAAATATAATGCAGGATGATCTATCGATTTTAATGGAGTTTGCCAGATGGATTACCAGCAAATCACAGTGGGCCGAAAACTTGGGCTTTTACGATTTGGCGAAAGGCTTCAGCATGGCATTGAGGGAAGAAATTGATTTTAATATCGAGGCCCGCAATATGGAGCAGGTTGCCAAAATTGTAGAACGCGGCAGTATCGATGTGAAAGTGCCGAAAGTATACCGGGAATGCAGCAATTCCAATGTTGTCGTAATGGAATATATAAAAGGGAAGTCCGTTACTGTAGCAAATGATTTATTTACGGAGTTGGAAATTGACCGTCATCAGTTTGCGAAAACATTACTGTATTCGTTTTTGGAGCAAACCCTTATTTCCGGGATTTTCCATGCCGACCCGCACCCGGGGAATATTTATATTGAGGAAGCAACCGGACGTGTCGCGATTCTCGATTATGGAGCTGTCGGCCGTTTAGCTGAATTGCAGCAGGAAGGGTTAAAGTACTTCCTTGTCGGAATTCATCAAAACGATGCAGCGCTTGTTGTTGATGGGATTGCCCAGCTTGTAGAAAATGCCGAGCATATCAATCAGCACGAGATGGAGCAGGCAATTAGCCAAATTCTGCTGAAAATCAATTATGTATCGACTATCCCGACAGATGAGCTAATGTACTCCATTTTCTCTGTTGTGCGTGAATTTGGACTTCATTTCTATCCATCCGTCAACGTGGCATTACGTGCCATTGTGACATTGGACGGCACATTGTCCATTATTTACCCGGGATTCAGGATTTTCAGTGAAGTAAAAGACTTCTCCAATGATTATTTGAAATCAAGCTTCCTGAAACCGTTCAAACATCCGGCAGAGACGAAAGACTTAATCGAAGAAGAACTGGCACTGATGTTGCCGAATCTACGGAAAATACCGCGCCGTCTAGATCAGTTATTCAGAAAAGTGGAGAGCGGTAAAATCATTTTGCATCATGATATTTTTTCGGATAAAGCGAATTCCATGTTTGTAACACAGCTGTTTTCAAGGTTTGTTTTGCTGATGGTCGGAATTACATTTGGAATTATATCGGTTGCATTACTAGCAATCTCTCAATTTATTCATAATGCTTATGCAATTTATTTAAATACGGCTGCTTATTTAGGTTTGTTTTTATGTGCGATCTTGCTCGTACGATTATCGATTCAAGCAATCCGAGATATGAAGCGTACAAAATAGAGATCCTATTACGGGATCTCTATTTTTTTGTCCTTTTTCGCTTTAGCACTTTACTATAATAAAATACTAAATCGCTAGAAGATTAATGTATTAGCAGGTGAATAACTTTTTAGAAATAAAACGTACAAAGCCTTTAAAATAAGCTTTTTCAACTCAAGTATGATTTTAATTGTGAAATTTTAGTAGCAATTAACTGCTATTTAAACAATAATAAATTTGAGAGATAAGAATAGTTAAAAGGGGTGCGGTAAATGATTCAGTTAAACGGTCAAAATTTATCGATCGAACAATTGGGGCGTATTTTATATAATGGGGAAAAAATAGAAATAGCGGAAGAAGCGAAAGTACGTGTTGTTAAAAGCCGTGACGCAGTGGAACGGATTGTTCAGCAGGATAAAACCGTATACGGGATTAATACAGGGTTTGGAAAGTTCAGCGATGTGAAAATTGCAGAGCATGAAGTAAGCAAGCTGCAAGTTAATTTAATTCGTTCGCATGCATGCGGTTTTGGGGAGCCTTTTTCGGAACACGTTGCAAAAGCGATGATGGTGCTTAGATTAAATGCATTATTAAAAGGGTTATCAGGTATCCGCTTGGAAGTGCTGGAGCGGCTGTTATGGATGGTTAATGAAGACATAATTCCTGTAATTCCACAGCAAGGTTCACTCGGAGCATCCGGAGATTTAGCGCCACTTTCTCATTTAGTTTTAGCGGTCATTGGGGAAGGGGAAGTATTTGTAAATGGTGGTAAACATCCGTCACATGAAATATTTGAACAGCTGGGACTGCCGAAAATTGAACTGCAGGCAAAAGAAGGTCTTGCGTTAATCAATGGAACCCAGGCAATGACTGCACAAGGCGTAGTCAATTACTTGGAAGCCGAGAAACTGGCTTATGCAAGTGAATGGATTGCTTCAATGACGATGGAAAGTTTATACGGGATAATCGATGCTTTCCATCCAGCTGTTCATGAAGCGCGCGGCATGCAAGAACAAATGGCTGTGGCAGAGCGTATGCGTGATTGGTTAAAGGACAGCAAACTTATTACTCATCAAGGGGAAAAGCGTGTGCAGGATCCGTATTCGCTTCGCTGCATCCCGCAAATCCATGGCGCAAGCTGGCAAGTATTGAACTACGTCAAAGAAAAGCTTGAAATCGAAATGAATGCGGCAACAGATAATCCGCTCATTTTTGATGATGGCGGTTTAGTCATTTCAGGAGGAAACTTCCATGGACAGCCGATTGCGTTTGCGATGGACTTTCTGAAAATCGGTATGGCGGAGCTGGCCAATGTATCAGAGCGCCGGATTGAACGATTAGTAAACCCGCAGTTAAATGAAGGACTGCCTGCATTTTTAAGTGCGAATCCAGGACTTGAATCAGGCGCGATGATTTTGCAGTATAGCGCTGCAAGTTTAGTATCGGAAAATAAAACATTGGCACACCCTGCATCCGTTGATTCCATTCCGTCTTCTGCGAACCAGGAAGACCATGTATCAATGGGTACGACAGGATCTCGCCATGCACGCATGATTATTGCAAATGTAAGAAATGTACTGGCGATCGAGGCATTTTGTGCAGCACAGGCAGTGGAATACAGGGGTGTAGAGAACATGTCGCCCAAACTCTATGAGAAGTGGAAAGATATTCGCAATATAGCACCTGCTATGACGGAGGATCGTATTTTCAGCAAAGACGTGAATCGTATTATCGACTACTTGAAACCGAATGGGTAAGTATTTACAGCTACATTCTACCGGTGCTTTTGTTATAATAAGTGTTTAGTAGAAAGAGGAGATTTATTATGACAACAAAACCACATTTATTAATAGTTGATGGAATGGCGCTATTGTTTCGTTCATTTTTTGCGTCAGCCGCAATGAATCAATTTATACGTTTAGATGACGGGACACCATCAAACGGTGTTCAAGGCTTTGCCCGTCATGTATTGACAGCACAAAATCTGATGCAGCCGACACATTTGGCGGTATGCTGGGATATGGGCGCAGTTACTTTCCGCAATGACCTATACGATGGCTATAAAGCAAATCGACCTGCACCACCGGAAGAGATGCTGCCGCAATTTGATATGGCTAAAAGAGTATCGGAAATGATCGGGTGGCAAAACTTTGGTACACAAGGTCTTGAGGCGGATGATTTAATCGGCTCAATGATTGAGAAGTGGAAAGACGATGCACAAATTACTGTAATTAGCGGTGATAAAGATTTACTGCAATTACTAAACCCTTCGACAACGATTGCCTTTACGAAAAAGGGCTATACAGAATACGATGTTTATACGGAAGGCCGATTTGTAGAGGAATATGGCATTGCGCCAAAACAATTCGCGGAAGTTAAAGCGTTTATGGGAGACACGAGTGACGGTTACCCTGGGGTTAAGGGAATCGGACCGAAAACAGCGTTACAGCTAATTCAAAATCACGGTTCCATCGATGGCGTTTTAGAAGCGTTGCCAACATTAAAACCGGGTCAGCGTATTAAAATTAGTGAAAACGAAGCGATGTTACGCTTATCGCATCAATTGGCTACCATCCATTGTGAAGTACCAATTGACGTGGAGTTGGATCAATTAGCCTTATCTCCCTATGCTCCGGAGCTGTTTGATCATATTGAACAGCATGGCTATCGACTGATTGCAAAGCATGCACGTTCTATTTATAAATAAATGTAAAGAGGTTGTGCACATCTGCGCAACCTCTTTTTAATGGGAAATGATACGTTCCCCTTTGACTCTTACAAGCTCCACATCCACATTCCGAATAGTAGACTCGTCAAGAGGAATTTTCCCATCTTGCTCATACTTTTTCCATGTTTTCAAATTTTTTCGGTACAATATTTCAGATAACCGGTATATATCGGAGTCAAATTCTAATGAAGCTTTATAGGTTTGCTCGATTTCTTTTTTTACTTGCTCCTTAATCTTACTTTCTAATAAATCCATTTTATCTTCATTAAGCATTTCATTTGTTTGAACAACCAATTGAACTTGTAAATCGAATTGCACATTATTATCGGAAACAATTGGTGTAATTTTAGAACGCACTTCGTCAACTGTTGTCGTTGTATATAATTCTTCAAACTCTTCCGTTTTAACGGTAATATCTGAGCGGTCTGTTTCATTCTCTAGCCATTGAACACCTTTTAGGTCGTCGCCTAATAAGTTCCCTTTTAAACCAGAGTTCTTACCGAGAATGCTTATGCCTTTAAATGAATAGACAGGATCTGGTCCATCTTCCTTTGACCAGTTTTCGCTAATTTCGATAAATGGTATATTGGCTTCATGACTAGGTTCATTCAAATGAATCATAAGTTCCCGTAATTGTATAGGACGGACCCGGGATGACTGATTAAATGAACTGAGCGGGTCGAATACCTTTGAAAGGGTAATGGATTTATTAATAATGGGTGTGATGAGCAAAGCTTCCTTAAGTGGTGAATCTGTAATATAAGCCCAAGTTGTATACCTCCATTCCCTGTATCGGATAAGGGAATTGATAACAGGTTCTACTTTACCTTCCTTTGCGATATTTTCCGAAAAGAGAACATAGTTTAAATGCCCTAAAAAGAAGCGCTCATCCATCGTTTGATATAAATTAAAAAATGCTTCATCAAATGTCTTTCCTTTGGCAATCCCAACTTCAGCCTGCGTAGCTTCCGGGTTTGGCTGTTCGCTTTTAGCAATATTAGTGAAAGCAACAACTTGACTATAAATTTCATATTGACCATCTTTATAATCGATTCCTAGGCCAAGTAAATAATACATACGTTCAGGCTGATTTGTATCCCAGCAGCCAGCAACTAAAAGTAACAATGGAAATAAAAGCAATTTTTTCATTTTGTTTTTTCCTTTGTTTTATCTTTAACATTTAATACTTCCGGTCGTTTAGTGTTCGAAGTTGCTGGTGGACGGAAAAGGGACATTTTTATATTATCCCAGCTCAAATTGACTGCTATATTTAAATAAGGAACACCAAATACACGGATATTTGCGATATAAACAAGGCAAATATAGATCGATAAGAAGAAACCGAAAAGTCCTAAAATCGATGTAATAAGAATAAATACAATTCTCAGCATGCTGATCGTCGTAACGAAGGACTGATTGACAAGTGTAAAGGTAGCAATCGTTGAAATGGCTATGACAACAATCATTGCCGGACTAGTAATCCCAGCTCGAATGGCTGCATCACCTATAATTAACCCTCCTACAACACTGATCGTTCCACCTAAAATACTCGGTAAGCGTAATCCCGCTTCACGAAATAACTCAAACATAAAAAGCATTCCAAGCATTTCTATAGCTGCAGGAAGCGGGGAGCCCGTATTGGTTTGTACAACTGTCGCAAGTAATTGAATTGGGAGCTGCTCTTGATGGAATGTTGTTAACGCAAGCCAAAAAGCCGGTAGTAAAAGCGCTATTAATATGCAGAATAAACGTAATAATCTTTCTAACGAGCTGAATATGGATGGGAAATCATTATCCTCTCCGGACTTTAATAATGATAGAATATTGGTGGGCGTGATAATTGCGTATGCAATTCCGTCTACTAAAATGATAAATCGTCCAGTAACGAGTGATTGCATCGCAAAATCAGGACGAGCTGTAGAATCATTTAAAGGAATTAAATATGAAATTTTATTCATCCGTTCCATTATTAATTCACCACTTAAAATAACATCTGTATCGATTTCAGAGAGTTGTTTTTTTAATTGTTTCAAGATAGATAAATCTGCAATGTCATTAAAATATAAAATAGCGATCTTTGTTTTTGAACGTGTCCCTAACGTTATCTTTTCAACACTTAATGAATTCGTAGGCAGACGTTTGCGGATAAGAGCAATATTTACACCTAAATCTTCAATGAAGTTATCACGTGGACCTTTAATAGTTACTTCTAAGTTTGATTCCTCAGGGCTTCGATTAGGCTTGTTTTCAATATTGCTGCATAACAGTATATTTAAATTCTCGATATAAATAAGAACAAATCCGCTAAATACATTCGTAACAGCTTCTTGCAAACCTTCAATTTTCAGTAGCTGGGGAAGATGCAATTTCTGCATTAATACTGCCTCATCAAATTGTTCCTTTTGTTGGCATGCCATTCTTAATCGGGGTACGACTACTTCATTGAATAAATGATTATCTGTCATCGCTTCACAGGTGATGAGCATAACGTTGCTTGCAGGAAAGTTAAATGTTTGAAAGCGAATATCAGCACAATTATCAAATTGCTTTTTTAAGGTAGCGTATTCAATCATTATATTCCAACTTTCGCTTTTGTTTTCGATTTGCTAATATAAAGAGAATAATTGAAAGTACGAAAAAGAATAACGTAGTACTTATTAGAAAATATTGCCCCTTCCATTTGCTAAATATACTGTCATCAAGTAAATAAAGAGGCAGTGAGCAAAAAACAAAGATCGGAAAAATATATTCCCAAACTTTCTTCTTTTGACCAGTGAGCCCTAATAGCTCGATTGTTATGAATAATATAAAACCAATACGGACAAATGCTCCTGTAAGCCACTGGTAAATAGAAAAGAAATCGATATGGTTTATAAAGCTTCCGATTGAGGCAATTCGCCATTCTTCAAATGCGGGGTAGCGCTGTTTAGCAGCCTCAGTTGGTCCAAATTCGGCAATTGCCCCCAATAAGGGACCTAGTGTTAATCCAAATAGTAAAAAGAGCATGATTAATAAATGCCAAAATTTAAGCTTTGTTTTAAAGTGCTGCTGAATAAAAACGAGCAAATAAAGCTCAATAAAGCCGGAAGCAGGATAGACCATCGATTTGAAAACCGGTGTAAATCCATGCTCGAAAAATGGCTGCAGCAATGCATAGTCTTTCACTTGAATATTAACAAAAGCGATAAAGAAACCTAGAACTACGACAACAAACAATACGACAACATTGACCATCGTTATCGTTAATATGGAGGATGTTGCCAGTAAAAGGCATACAACAGTAAAAAAGAAAAACAAAAGCAATGGCGGCGTTTGCGGCAAAAAAGTTGTTGAAACCCATTGTAATGTTTCATGCATTGTAATAACGGCCATGAGAAGTAAGTAAAAAGCAATGATAAAGATAAGCACTTTACCCAGCTTAGGGTAATTGTTTAGTAAATACGTACGAAGAGACTCTTCTTTTATTTTTTTTATTGTAATAAGAGGAAGAACTAACCAGGGAATCATCAAAAATATTGAAAAAATAACAGAAAACCAAGCATCACGACCTGCTCCATGTAATAAGGATGGAATAATTGTGACGTGGTTTTTTAATCCGATGAATGTCATCGTTAAAAAAATAATATGTAAAAGACTAATAGAGCCAACTGATTTCATAATGTATCCTCGCAGTTTTTTTTACAGTAATAGCCAATCGACTAATCATTTATTCAGAAAAAAGAAAACAGCACTAGCATAAATGCTAATGCTGCTCCTTTTCGATTTTAACGAAGCTTAATATTTTGCGGTTGTCATCATACTTAAAAGTTCGGATTTGACTGTCACGATTGCGGCCTCCGTTATCATGAATGGTTAAGTATAGTTCATCGTCTTTTATTTCATAACCAATTAAAGGTACCCAGTGGTATTTATAGAGAGGGGTATAACTTTTCAAAAACTGCCCGGTAAAATACACATCAAACTTCATCGCTACCGGATTACCTAAGCGTAATTGCTCAATCGCCTGGGTTAATGTACATTCCTCGATACACCAGTCATCACCGAGTAATCGACGCAAGTTTCTGATCATCCGCCATTTAAAAAGTCCGATTTTTGTCCCGCCTAAAAATTTATAAAGTTCATTTACATCTTTTGTGCGGATTGTTTCATCTTCGCATAAGTAATTCAAAATAACGTGTGCAGTCGTAGGGCCGCATGCCGAGTTTTGATATTCAGGCCGGATATCCGAACTATATTGTGACCTGCCATTTACATTTAATAATACTCGCATACTCAAAACCTCCAAATTGTTATAAAGTAGTTTAATACCCACAATTAGAAAAAAATATCATAAAAAGTTGAAACTATAAATAATACAGCTCCGTCTAACGGTCAGCAATTAAAACAAAGGGGGGAAGAAAATGGAGCTTGAAGTGTTTATAAGAACACATGGCGAGGAATTGCTTCGACTTTCCTATACATACGTGAAAAATAAAGAAATGGCAGAAGATATTGTACAGGACGTGCTGTTAAAAGCTTATGAGCAGCGTGGGCAATTTCGTGGCGATGCGAGTTACCGAACGTATTTATATCGAATGACGATTAATCGTAGTTATGATTATTTACGCAGCTGGAGCTACAAAAATACCATTTTAACAAATAAAATTCAGGGAATCTTTAAAGGGACCAAATCTCCAGAACAGCATGTGCTTGAACGAAGCGAAAATCAATTACTCGGAAATGCGGTTCTTGAGCTGCCGGTTAAATATCGTGAAATAATAATTCTCTATTATTACAAGGAACTGAAAATCGATGAAATTGCACATTTACTATCCATTTCGGACAATACCGTGAAAACGAGACTTAGGCGTGGACGTGAAAAGTTAAGAGATCAATTAAAAGGTGGTGAATGGTATGACGAGTTCTCAAGTGAAGCAAGCAATTGATGAAACAATCGGCAGACAACCGCTCATGGATGAAGCATTTGTACAAAAAGTTCTGGACGGGAAACAGCATCGTAAAAAGCGGTTGCCCTTCATGCAGCCTGCCATCGTATTGCTATTGCTTTTTGTTGTAGGTGGAATGCTTTACTTTATGCCGCAATCGGATGAACAGTTGGCGGTCGATTCGGAAGATGAGAATATGTATTTGGCAAAGCCTGAACATTTTAATGACATGATGATGCAAAATCGTAGAGATAGCAGATTAATGTATGTATTTAATAATGGAACACTTTATTACACAAGCGATACACGCCTTTATTTAGAAAAACCTAAATCAGAAGATGAAATACCCTACTCGGGAGAATTATTCGAGGAAAGATATACAAATATAAAAATCAAAACAAAAGATAACCAATATTTCATTACAGGGGATGACGGGTTTAGCTGGACCTTGACACGGACTGCGCCTCGTATACTTGTAGACGAGAAGGGTACTGAATATACTATACCGATTGCTTTTGAAGATATACCTAGTACTAGTGATATTCTGCTGGATGATAAAATCCAATCGCTCGGGATTTATAAAATCGGCGGTCTTGGGACATATGCCTATACTTTAGAGGAAGATATAGATGAGGTAAATGAATTATTCAATCAGGCAACCGTGAATGAAGAGTACATTAGATTAAGCATACCTGAGTATAGGATTGATATCGAATATGAAAATGGAAATAGAGGAAGCCTGGAGCTAATGTTCAGTGAAAGCAATGATGCAAGCTATGTAAGTAAACATGATATAGTAAATAATACTTTAACGTTATTCAAAATTCCAAAAGCACTGGCCGATCATTTCCATCAATTAGCCGAGAAGATTGAAGAAATCAACAACGCCAAATAAAAAAACGAAAACTACCTCAAGCTTTTGGGGTAGTTTTCGTCTGTTTAAATTTAGCTGCATAAACCAACTGATTTGTTTTCGTATTCAGCATCATCCAATGCTTTTACCATGAAATGTGCCACGCTGGCTCTTGGAATTGAGCTTGAACCTTTTGGAACTGTATCGAAAGCTTCTTTATAATCGGTTTTTAACGGTTCATCTTTTAAGCCCATCGGACGTGCGATGGTATACGTAATATCTTTTGTTTTGTAATAGTTAAGCGCTGCTCGGTGATCCGCTAATGGATTTGCGAGCATTTTCATCATCAATTTACCCATCACACCTGGAATTTCTCCGTCTACTCCAGCTGAAGCGCAGTAAACTAAACGTTTTACGCCGGCTTTCTTCATACCGTTCGCAATGTTTTTGCCCATCGTTTCAAGTTCATTGGATTTTTTTACACCTGTACTTGAACCTAAACATGAAATAACCGCATCATGTCCTAAGACTGCATCAGCCACTTGGTCAGCATTGAATGCATCGCCTTGAATAATCGCTACATCTTTCGTTTTTAATTTTTCGGGTGTCCGTACAAATGCGGTAACTGTATGACCAGCCTTAACAGCCATTTCAACAAAATGCTGTCCCACGCCACCAGTTGCACCGAATACAATAATTTTCACGGTTAATGGCCTCCTTTTAATGCTGCTTTTTGAATTTTAATACCTTTCCACATAAAAGTAAGCATGATTGTGAAAATTAATATGATTAAACCTGCGATAAACGGGTATAGGATATCGATGTCATATAATGCGCCTGCAAGAAGAGGGCCCATAATATTACCGATGCTCATATAGGCATTGTTCATACCCATCGCAAATCCTTGTTCATTGCCAGCCATTTTTGAAATTAATGTCGTTAAGACAGGACGCAAAATGGATGTCGCAAGGAATATTAATAACGAAATTGCAAAGAACATCGTATAGCTTCCTGCGATAATCGACAGGAAGAAGCCGGAAGCTGTCACGATTAAAAATAATTTTAATACATTTACTTCTCCGATTGCTTTTACGAGGCGATCGACTACAAACAATTGCATAATAACACCGACCAATCCTGTTGATGTTACCATAAAGGCAATTTCCTGTGGTGTTGCGCCAAATTTATCATCTACATAAAGTCCAAGAACGGTTTCATAAGACATTAAACCGAAACTCATGATCAGTGTAATAATAAGTGGAATAAAAAATGGTTTTTTCACAGATAAAATAATATCCTTCACCATTGATGAATTTTCGTCTTGTGGAATTTCGACTTTCTCTTCCTGGCTCTCCGCCAATGTAAAGTACGAAACGACAAACGCAAGAAGCCCGACTACCGCTGAAACTAGAAGCGGTGTTTTAAGTCCGAAATCCGCTAAAAAACCTCCGATACCTGGTCCGATTACAATACCGAGTGACATCGAGGCTGAAATAAAACTATTACCTTTTGCACGTTGATCCATTGTTGTAATATCTGCTACATATGCAAAAATTGCAGGAATCAGGAATGCACAGCCGATTCCGCCGATAGCGCGTGATAAGTAAAGCAGCCAAATGGAATCAGCAAAGTAGAAGATAAACATCGAAATAGCTAGTGTAAGCAGTCCGATATTAATGAGCGGGCGACGACCATACTTATCCGTCCATTTCCCCCCGATAGGTGATACTAAAAATTGTGCGAATGCAAAAATCGCAATGATTAAACCTGCAGCTGTCCCGCCTTGCCCAATTTCTTTTAAATAGGCAGGGATAATTGGAATGATAATCCCGAAGCTCCCAACAGCAATAAACATGTTAAGCATAAGTAAAGCGAGCTTTTTTCGTTGATTTGAAGTCATAAATTTTCCTTTCTTACAATAAAATTTCACGTAATCCATTGTAATTAAAAAACCCCATTATGACTAGCGCTTTAACTTAGAAAAATAAACAAAATAAATCCAAAAGCGGTAAACTTTTGGATTTATTCGTAAATACATATTATGCTTGTGCGTTTAAGAATTCTTCTACTTGTGCAGGTGATTTTGCATTAGCGCTATGTAAGTGTGCTAATTTTTCACCGTTTTTGAAGATTAGTAATGATGGAATACCCATTACTTGATATTTCTCCGCTAAATCCGGGAAGTTATCACGGTTGATTGAATACCAGTCATATTGATTGTACTCTTCAATAATTGGATCGATAAACATATCCATACGTGTGCAGTCCGGGCACCAGCCAGCGAAGAATTTTACGATTACTGGTTTTTCAGTGCTTGTTAGTTCTGTGAATTGTTCAATTGTTGTAATTTCTTGCATATTAATCACGCTCCTTATGCCCATTGTACACGATTAGAACAGCTTACGAAAAGTAATTTAGCTTAATATATGTACCTTCTAGCAATAAAAATATAAGAATAATAAATTTATTTAAAATTGCGAGAAAATTATTGCTTAAATTGTCAAAATAATCTACACTAAGAACAGAAAAGCTGTTTGAAGTTTTTTTTTGATTTCAAAATGAATGACTGTTCATTCAAGGGAGAAGGGGGAAGTGCTCGTGTCTTACAAAATTGAAAAAGTAGCGGTTTTAGGTTCAGGGGTAATGGGTTCAGGGATTGCAGCACATTTGGCGAATATCGGGATTCCTACATTGTTATTGGACATCGCTCCGGGCGAACTAACAAAGGAAGAAGAAGCTAAGGGGTTAACACTTGATTCAAAACCTGTGAAAAACCGTTTTGCAGTTTCGGCAATGCAAAAATTACTGAAGCAAAAACCAGCACCACTTTCATCGAAAAAAAATCTAGCATTAATTACACCAGGTAACTTTGATGATGATTTAGAAAAGCTGAAAGATGTTGACTGGATTATTGAAGTAATTGTAGAAAGATTAGAAATTAAAAAAGGCTTATTTGAAAAGATTGATGCTGTACGTAAACCAGGCACAATCATTTCATCAAATACATCAGGGGTCAGCATTAACGCAATGGCGGAAGGGCGTTCAGAAGATTTCCAGGCGCATTTCCTTGGGACACATTTCTTCAACCCGCCACGCTATTTAAAATTACTGGAAATCATTCCGGCTAATACGACAAAACCGGAAGTTGTAAGCTTTATGCAAACATTCAGTGAGGATGTATTAGGTAAAGGTGTTGTTATCGCAAAAGACACACCGAACTTTATCGCAAACCGGATCGGCACATACGGCCTTATCGTGACAATGAACGAAATGATTGCACGCAACTATACAGTAGGTGAAGTAGATTCGGTAACTGGACCACTAATCGGCCGTCCGAAATCTGCGACATTCCGCACATTGGATGTTGTTGGTCTTGATACTTTTGCACATGTCGCAACAAATGTATATGACCAGACAACAGGTGAAGAACAGGCAGTATTTGAAGAATCACCTGTTTTAAAGAAAATGATCGCAAATGGCTGGATCGGCGCAAAATCGGGTCAAGGATTCTTCAAAAAAGTAGGGAAAGAAATTCTGCAGTTGAATCTTTCAACATTTGAATATGAACCGACTACAAAACTGGTTGCTCCATCACTGGAAATGGCAAAACAGGCAAAAGGTCCAGGAGGCAAATTAAAAGTTTTAATTTATGCAAATGACCGCGTTGGGGAACTGTTGTGGAATTCATTTGCACCGACATTGCTTTACTCTGGAAAATTAGTAGGTGAAATTGCAGACGATATCATTGCAATCGACAATGCAATGAAATGGGGCTTCGGCTGGACTCAAGGTCCGTTTGAAATGTGGGATGCAATCGGCATAGAGAAATCAGTCGCTAAAATGAAAGAAGAAGGCCGTGAAATTCCTGAATTCGTTACCGGATTATTAGAGAAAGGCCTGAAAACATTCTATTCAGAAATCGACGGCGACCTAGCATACTACAATGGTTCAGAATATGTAAAAGTACCGGTGAATGAAAAAGCGATCGACTTAAAACGTTACAAGAAAAAACACGGTGTGATCAAATCGAATTCAGGTGCAAGCCTGATCGATTTAGGTGACGGAATCGCATTACTTGAATTCCACTCGAAATCAAATGCAATCGGTTTAGACATTGTACAAATGATCAACTATGCCATTGATGAGGTGGAGAAAAACTTTAAAGGTCTTGTGATCGGGAACCAAGGTAAAAACTTCTGTGTCGGTGCCAACCTTGCGATGATTTTAATGGAAGCACAAGATGATAACATTTTCGAACTGGACTTTGTTATCAAGTCATTCCAGCAGGCAATGCGCCGTATTAAATATTCAACAAAACCGGTTGTTGCGGCACCATTCCAAATGGCATTAGGCGGCGGAGCGGAAGTATGTTTACCGGCTGCGCATATTCAGGCATCAGCTGAAACATACATGGGTCTTGTCGAAGTAGGTGTTGGCCTAATTCCAGGAGGCGGCGGTAACTTAGGCCTTTATCAAAAATTCATTAAAGGCTTGCCGAATGGCGTAGATGTTGACTACCAGCAAATCGCGAACAAAGTGTTCGAAACAATTGCAATGGCGAAAGTTTCGACTTCTGGTGAAGAAGCACGTGAAAATAACTTCCTGGACTTTGCGGACGGTATTTCAGTAAATCCGGATCACTTGATCTATGATGCAAAACAAGCAGCACTTGCACTTGCAGATGCAGGCTATAAAGCACCGGTGAAAAAGCCGGTGAAAGTAGTGGGCGCATCAGGTTATGCAACATTGTTATTAGGGGCTCAAGGCATGTTCGATTCAGGCTACATTACAGAGCATGACTTGAAAATCGCGAAGAAACTTGCGTATGTAATCGCAGGCGGTAAAGTACCGTACGGAACAGAAGTTTCTGAAGAGTATTTATTAAACCTGGAAAAACAAGCGTTCCTAGAACTGGTTGCAGACCAAAAATCACAAATGCGTATGCAGCACATGCTCGTAAAAGGAAAGCCGTTACGTAACTAATAGAAGTCCGTGCCGCAGTAAGCGACAGACTTTTTCTTTAAACGATAGATTCGTTGAAATATTTTGCCGGCAGCTAGCTTACGAGTTTACCTGCTGGCCAATCACAAGGGGGAAACATCAATATGCGTGAAGCCGTTATCGTTGCAGGAGCACGAACGCCAATCGGACGTGCGAAAAAAGGATCACTTGCGAACACTCGTCCAGATGATTTTGGTGCAGTAGTAGTAAAAGAAGCATTAAAACGTGCGGGCTATGAAGGCCCGGTTGATGATTTAATTATGGGTTGCGCAATGCCTGAAGCAGAACAAGGGATGAATGTTGCCCGCCTAGTTGGGGCATTGGCGGGGCTGCCGGATGAAACACCGGCATTAACAGTTAACCGTTTCTGTTCATCAGGACTGCAAACAATTGCCTATGCAGCAGAGCGTATTATGCTTGGCCATGCAAAAGCAATCGTTGCAGGCGGTACAGAATCGATGAGTATGATTCCGATGACTGGTAATACAGTTCGTCTAAACCCGAAAATTGCTGAAGAGGCACCACAATATTATATCGGTATGGGTCACACAGCCGAAGAGGTAGCGAATCGCTACAATGTAACACGTGAAGAGCAGGATGCTTTTGCAGTACGTTCACACGAATTAGCTGAAAAAGCGATTAAAGAAGGAAAATTCAAAGATGAAATCGTTCCGGTTGAAGTAACGGAATATTTTGTCGATGAAAATAACCAGCTGAAAGAAAAGGTTACGATCTTTGATACAGATGAAGGGGTTCGTCCAGGTACATCGGTGGAAACGTTGGCGAAATTACGTCCAGCATTCAATGTAAAAGGTTCTGTAACAGCAGGAAATGCTTCTCAAACTTCCGACGGTGCAGCAGCAGTACTTGTAATGGACCGTGAAGAAGCGGAGAAACAAGGAATGCAGCCACTGGCGAAATTCCTGGGATTTGCTGTCGGGGGAGTTCCACCGGAAGTAATGGGGATCGGTCCAATCGTAGCAGTGCCGAAAGCACTTGAAATTGCAGGGATTACACAAGATCAGGTAGACCTATGGGAAATTAACGAAGCATTCGCATCACAATCTATTCAAGTAGTTCGTGAGCTTGGGATTGATATGGAGAAAGTGAATGTTAACGGAGGGGCAATCGCATTAGGCCATCCACTAGGTGCAACAGGTACGATTCTTACAGTGAAGCTGATCAACGAATTAAAACGCCGCGGCGGTAAATATGGTGTTGTAACAATGTGTATCGGCGGCGGAATGGGCGCAGCAGGGGTATTTGAAGTTCTTTAATTGTCCGGGGAAATAAAAAATCACAAAGGAAACTAGGGAGGAATTTATAATGGCACATACAACGAACAGCATTATTAAAGGTGGCGGCTTTTTAATCGAGGACGTGGATATTAACCGCGTAATTACACCGGAAGATTTCACAGATGAACAAAAAATGATTGCTCAAACAACACAGGAATATGTAACGAACGAAGTGTTACCGGTTGTTGAAAACTTGGAGCACCATGAGTTTGATCATTCTGTACGCCTATTAAAAACAGCAGGTGATTTAGGTTTACTAGCAGCTGACGTACCTGAAGAATACGAAGGCTTGGGCTTAGACAAAATTTCTTCTGCATTAATCGCAGAAAAAATGTCACCGGCTGGCGGTTTCTCAATCACGCATGGTGCCCATGTAGGGATCGGTTCATTACCAATCGTATTATTCGGTAATCATGATCAAAAAACGAAGTACTTGCCGAAATTGGCTTCAGGTGCATTAATCGCAGCATATGCATTAACAGAGCCAGGTTCAGGTTCGGATGCATTAGGCGCTAAAACAACAGCTAAGTTAAATGAAGCAGGCACACACTATGTATTAAATGGTGAAAAGCAATGGATTACAAATGCAGGCTTTGCAGATGTATTCGTTGTTTACGCAAAAATCGATGGCGATAAGTTTACTGCATTCATCGTTGAGCGTTCATTCCCGGGTGTTTCTGTAGGTCCGGAAGAGAAGAAAATGGGGATTAAATCATCTTCAACTCGTACATTAATTTTGGAAGATGCGGAAGTGCCTGTAGAAAACCTGCTAGGTGAAGTGGGCCGCGGTCATATTATCGCGTTCAACATTTTAAATATCGGACGTTATAAATTAGGGGTAGGTACTGTAGGTGCATCAAAACGTGCATTTGAATTAGCAGTTGCCTATACGAACCAACGTCAGCAATTCAAAACAAAATTATCGGATTTCAACTTAACGAAAGAAAAAATCGCATCAATGGCTTCTCACATTTATGCATCTGAATCTTTAAACTATCGTACAGTTGGTTACTTTGAAGACCGTTTAAGCCAGTTGTCTGACGAAGAGCAAAAAGACGGCAAATCAATCGCAGCAGCAATCGCCGAATATGCTATTGAGTGCTCGATCGCAAAAGTATTCGGTTCTGAAACATTGGATTTCGTAGCGGATGAAGCGGTTCAGTTACACGGTGGTTACGGCTTTATGGCTGAGTACGAAGTGGAACGCATTTACCGCGACTCTCGTATTAACCGTATTTTCGAAGGTACAAACGAAATTAACCGTATGATCGTACCGGGCACATTTATGAAAAAAGCATTAAAAGGTGAGTTACCGCTTTTACAAGTAGCGCAAGAACTGCAAAACGAACTATTAATGCTTATGCCTGAAGAAATTGGTCAAGGTGCATTAGAGCAAGAGAAATATTTAGTGAAAAATGCGAAGAAGATCGCAGTACTTGCAGCAGGTGCAGCAGCACAACGCTATGGCGCAAAACTGGATGCAGAGCAAGAGCTGTTAGTGAACATCGCGAATATTGCGAACCAATTATACGCAATGGAATCTGCAGTAATCCGTACACAGAAAGCAATCGAGCGTGACGGAGAAGAAAAAGCAGCACAAAAAATTCTTTATACTCAAATTTTCTGTCAGGAAGCATTCGCAGAGATCGAAAAAGAAGCGAAAGAAACATTAATCGCTTCAGTTGAAGGTGACGATGCACGTATGATTTTATCGGCATTACGTAAATTAACGCGCAACAACCCTTACAACTTAATTCCGAAAAAACGTGAAGCTGCAGCGAAACTGATCGAAGCAGAAAAATATGTAGTTTAATAATTTGATTGTAATCGGGTGCATGGCCGTGCACCCGGTTTTTCTATGAATTTTCTAATAAAACAGGAAATGTTCTAATAAGATCTTAAAAGTTCTAATATATCGGGAAACTTCTAATATAAATACACTATCTTCTAATATGTCACCGGAATTTTCAAATAAGTGAAGCCATTCTTCTAATATCAGTTCACTATGTTCTAATATCTTCACACATCTTCTAATAAAAACCATATCCATTAAATGTCCGGTCATGCGAACACATTTTTGATTTGTCCTTCTATTTCCGTTACAATATAGGGAAATCCAGGGCAAAAAGGAGTACTTACATGACAGTAAAATTCATCCAATATCCGAAATGTACAACTTGTAAAAAAGCGCAAAAATGGCTAGACGAGCAAGGTGTGGACTATGAAAATATTCATATTGTTGAGCAGACACCATCTAAAGAGGAACTTAAAGCAATTTACGAAGCAAGCGGAGTGCCTTTGAAGAAATTCTTTAATACTTCGGGCATGAAATATCGTGAATTAGGCCTGAAAGATAAACTGCCGACAATGTCCGAAGATGAGCAATTGGAGCTATTAGCATCGGATGGTATGTTAATTAAGCGACCGCTCGTTACAGATGGAAAAAAATTAACTTTAGGATTTAAGGAGTCTGACTTCTTAGAAACTTGGAAATAAACAGTTATTCACATTGTATTTCCGAACGAAATATGGCAAAATGAACTTGATTGTACTACATATATTATGGAGGTTTTCGAATGAGCACACCAAAAGAGTTACGTTATTCAAAAGAGCATGAATGGGTTAAAATTGAAGACGGTAAAGCGACAATCGGTATTACGGATTTCGCACAATCTGAACTGGGCGATATCGTATTCGTAGAATTACCTGAAGTAGGCGATGAAATTTCAAAGGATCAGCCTTTCGGTAGTGTAGAATCTGTTAAAACAGTTTCTGAACTATATGCACCACTTTCTGGTAAAGTTGTAGCAATCAACGAAGAATTATTGGACAATCCAGAATACGTAAACGAATCTCCATACGGCAATGCATGGATGGTTACTGTTGAGTTAACTAGTGAAGCTGAAGTTGAAGAATTATTAGACGCAGATGCTTACACTGCATTAATCGAACAATAATATGAAACACTAAAGCCTTCTAATTAAAGGTTTTAGTGTTTTTTTGTTATTCTATATATAAAGGTGACGGATGAAAGGAAGCGTGTATGGATGGGAAAATGCATCGTTGTTGAAGGTCGTGCCGATAAAATGAGATTACTTCCGATATTAGCTGAGGACGTGACGATCATATGTACAAATGGCACAATAAGCGAAGTCAATTTGATTGATTTATTGGAAGACTATGAGCAAGATGAAATTATCACGATGTTTGATGCAGATAAAAACGGTGAAAAGTTACGTAAACTGATGAACCGTGCATATCCCGAAGCGACACAGCTAATCATACCTCATGAATATGTGGAAGTAGAAAAAACACCTACTAAAATCTTAAGGGATATTTTACTACAGGCAAAATTTTTAGTAAAAGAAGGATGACAGTATAATGGAACAATGGACGAAACAGCAGTGGGAACAGAACGTACAACAGCATGATCAGACAGCTTTTTTCTTATATACGCCTATGTGCGGCACATGTGAAGTGTCGGAAAAAATGTTGGATGTAATTGAGAAATTACTCCCAGATTTACCACTTGGTATGGCAAATATCAATTATTTAGGGGATTTGCCATATGAGTTGAAAATTGAAAGTGTACCTTGTTTAATCGTTTCAGACAACGGGGAACTAACGGATAAAATTTATGCGTTTAAATCCGTACCGTTTTTGTATGAAATATTAAAAAAGTAATTGACGTATTCACTTTGTCGTGATAAAGTAACATTCATAATAATAAAACTTAATAACGTTACTCTTATAAAGAGAGGTGGAGGGAAGTGCCCTATGAAGCCCGGCAACCAGCGTTTACGCAAAGGTGCCAATTCACACAAAGTTTAAACTTTGAAAGATGAGAGAACGGTTTACCGTATAAATGTATGTGAAACCTTTCTACTTGTCATGGTAGAAAGGTTTTTTTCATTCAACGGAGGTTTTGGATGAAAAAGAACATGATTTTGAAATAGCAAGCAGGTTATTTCGATTTAGAAGGAGTACAACCGATGATTGATATACAAAATATTACTAAAGTGTATAACACGAAAAACGGTAAACTTACGGCAGTTGATAATGTAAGCTTATCGATTAACAAAGGAGAAATATACGGTATTATCGGCTACAGTGGTGCCGGTAAAAGTACAATGATCCGCCTGCTGAACGGTTTGGAAAAGCCAACAACAGGGTCTGTCATTGTAGGCGGCCAGGATATTGCAAAAGCTTCCGGGGCAAAATTACGAGAAGCGCGTCAAAAAATAAGTATGATTTTCCAGCATTTCAATCTGCTCTGGTCCCGTACAGTCGAAGAAAATATCGCATTCCCACTTGAAATTGCAGGTGTTTCAAAAGCTGACCGTGAAAAGCGAGTAGAAGAGCTGATTGAGCTCGTTGGTTTAAAAGGAAGAGGGAAAGCATATCCTTCACAGCTGTCCGGCGGTCAAAAGCAGCGTGTGGGCATTGCAAGAGCGTTGGCAAACAACCCGGAAGTGCTTTTATGTGATGAAGCGACTTCAGCGCTTGATCCGGAAACAACGGATTCCATTTTGGAATTACTGCTCGATATTAATAAAAACATCGGTCTTACAATTGTACTCATTACACATGAAATGCATGTTATCCGCAAAATCTGTAACAGAGTAGCGGTAATGGAAGCCGGAAAAGTTGTGGAGCAAGGTGATGTATTGCAAGTGTTCCAGCATCCTCAAGCACCAATTACGAAAAACTTCGTATCACAGGCTTCTGGTGAAACGCAGGAAACACAAGCATCACTAGAACAAATTTTTGCCAACTATCCAGGAGGCAAAATCGCCAAATTAATATTTGCCGGGGCAACGACAGAACAGCCTGTCATCTCGCAAATGATCAAGCAATTTGACGTAGTTGTAAATATTGTCCATGGTAAAATCTCGAATACAACGGGCGGTTCATTCGGTACATTGTTTATTCATATCAATGGCGAACCGAAAGCAGTCGCGGAAGCATTAAGCTTTTTAGCGAAACAGGAAATTCAAACGGAGGTGATTGAGCATGTTTAATCAATTATTTCCGAACGTCGACTGGGGTAAAATGCTCGAAGCAACATATGAAACAATTTATATGACGGCTGTTGCGACAGTCATCACATTTATACTCGGACTTCTGATTGGGATTGTCTTATTTTTAACGAGCGACAATCAATTATGGGCAAATAAAATTGTCCACTTTTTAACAGGATCATTCGTAAATATTTTCCGGTCGATTCCATTTATCGTCCTGATCATTTTATTGATTCCGTTCACAAAGTTTTTACTTGGAACAATCCGTGGCGCAAATGCAGCATTGCCTGCGCTAATAATCGGTGCAGCACCGTTTTATGCGCGCATGGTATTAATAGCATTGAGAGAAATTGATAAAGGTGTCATTGAAGCGGCCCGATCAATGGGAGCGAAAACTTCTACTATTATTTGGAAAGTGCTGATTCCGGAAAGCTTACCAGCATTAATTTCAGGTATTACGGTTACAGCTGTCGCTTTAGTAGGATATACAGCAATGGCCGGCATTATCGGTGCGGGCGGCTTAGGTAACCTGGCATTCCTTGACGGTTTCCAGCGTAACAGGACAGATGTGACATTGATGGCAACGGTTTTAATTTTAGTTGTCGTATTCATCATCCAGTATATTGGGGATTTCATTACAGCAAGAGTGGACAAACGATAGTTAGTGGCTTCTAAGGCCGTAATTATAAATATTGGTGCATCGAAACAATATGGACGCAAACTTTAAAAAAGTGCGCGTCTATAAGATGAATAATCAGAATATAAAAAAGGTTTCGATAAACTGAACAAACTAAAAAAAGGGTAGGTAAAACAAATGAAGAAATTATTATCAAGCGTTATTTTAGGAGCTTCTGTGCTTGCTTTAGCGGCATGTGGAGGAGAAGATGAAAAATTAGTAGTCGGTGCTTCAAATACACCACACGCAGTTATCCTTGAAAAAGTTAAACCAATTTTAGAGGAACAGGGCATTGAGCTGGAAATCAAAACTTATACAGATTACGTACTTCCAAACCAGGATTTAGATAACGGTGATTTGGATGCAAACTACTTCCAGCACATTCCATACTTCGAAGCACAAAAAGCTGATTTCGATTATGACTTTGCGAATGCTGGCGGTATTCACATCGAGCCAATCGGTGTTTACTCTAAAAAATATTCATCTTTAGAAGAGCTTCCTGAAGGTGCAACAATTTTACTTTCTAACTCAGTAGCAGACCATGGTCGTATGCTTTCATTACTTGAAGCACAAGGTTTAATTAAGTTAGCTGAAGGTATCGATAAAACAAAAGCGGAAACAAAAGATATTGTAGAAAATCCGAAAAACTTCGTATTCGATGCAAACACTGCAGCTGAATTATTAGTGCAAATGTATGAAAATGAAGAAGGTGATGCTGTATTAATCAACTCTAACTTCGCGATCGATAACGGCATTAACCCATTGGAAGATTCAATTGCAATCGAATCTAGCGAATCACCATATGTAAACATTATCGCAGTAAAATCAGGTGAAGAAGATTCAAAAGAAATTAAAGCATTAGTAGATGCATTACGTTCAAAAGAAGTTCAAGACTTTATCGTTGAAGAGTGGGGCGGCTCTGTAGTACCTGTTTCAGGCGAATAAAATAAACAAAAAACCATTTTCTCTCTTCGCGGAGAGGAAATGGTTTTTTTCTGGATAAATACGTAGGTTGCACTTTATCTGATGGAATCTCTACTTCTATGCAAATCTTTTATTGGAATCTTGATAATCGTGAATAAAAATTGGATATAAATTTGACGAATACTTCTTCTGATGGGGCGAGATCTCTTGTCGTTGGCGCAATGATGCCGACTGTGCGTCTTATATTAGGAATGGCGATCGGCACTTTGACCGTCATACGCGGAGTCGAATCATAGAGTGAACTTTCCGGTAAAAGTGTCACACCGATTCCTGCTGCCACAAGCCCTTTTAAAGCATCCATATCTTCTCCCTCGGAAGTAATATTCGGAATGAAGCCTACAGAGCGGCATGCATCAACAGCCACTTTGTTTAAAATATAACCTTCCGGAAAAAGTACAAACTGGTCATTACGCAAATCCACAAGGTTAATCGAGTCTTTTTTTGCCAGTGGATGTGTTGCGGGCAGCAAAGCATGAATGTTTTCGCTGAACAGCACGGTCGTATTGATTGCTTCGTCTTTTGGCGGTAATGGTCCGAGCAAAGCTAAATTAAGCTCGCGGTTTTTAACAGCATCGATCAAAAATTTATAGGATCCCTGGCGCAACTGGAAGGAAATTTCCGGGTATTCTTTTTTAAAAGCCGAAATGACGGTCGGCAATACATAGCTTGCCAAACTGGTAGGAAAACCAATTTTAATTGTCCCTTTTGCCGGGTCCAAATATTCTTCTACCTGCTTTGCAGCAAAATCAATTCCCTTGAGTGCGGTAATACAATGTTCCAAAAAAATCTTCCCGACCGGCGTCAACTTTACGTTACGCCCAATTCGCTCAAAAAGCGGTGTGCCGAGCTCTTCTTCCAAGTTGGCGATTTGCCTGCTGATTGCAGACTGGGCAACGTGTAAATGCTCAGCTGCTTCAGAAATATGCTCCCGTTCTGCCACCTCTACAAAGTAACGTAACTGTCTTAATTCCACAATTTCCACCCCATTCATCTAAAAAGTAGATTGTTTATATCCAAACTATATATTGTTTATATTATTTCGAAAACTTTAAAATGTAAATACAGGATTGAAAGAATGAGGGGGAATGAATATGAGTTTTCATCAGTTACCAGAAGCACAAGGGTTATATAATCCTGAATTTGAACATGACGCATGCGGTATCGGCATGTATGCAAATATAAAAGGAATACCTTCACATCAGATTGTAAAAAAAGGATTGGAAATGTTATGTCGCTTAGAACACCGTGCAGGACGTGGCGGGGACGGCAAGACAGGTGATGGGGCGGGGCTGCTAGTTCAAATCCCACATGCTTTCTTTCAACAAAACTGTACGGAACTTAATTTACCTGAAATGGGTGAATATGGTGTTGGACAAATTTTTTTCACAGAAAATGAAGGAGAACGCCTGAAAATTGAACAAAAGATGAACGAATTAATTGAACAGGAAAATCAGCAACTGATCGGTTGGAGAACTGCACCGACTAATAAGGAAAATTTAAGTGAGATTGCTAAATCGACTGCACCGGTTGTTCGCCAAGTATTTATTCGTTCAAACGAAAACGACAATAAGGTTTTCGAACGAAAACTGTATGTGATCCGCAAGCAGCTTGAACATTGGGCAGCGGAGCAGCAATTTGAATTGTATATTCCCAGTCTCTCAAGTCAGACGATTGTTTTTAAAGGTTTGCTTTCACCGGAAGAAGTAAGTGAATTTTATGTGGACCTGCAGGACGAAAGCTTTGTGTCCGCATTGGCACTTGTGCATTCACGTTACTCGACGAACACATTCCCATCTTGGAAACGGGCCCATCCGAACCGCTACATCATCCATAATGGGGAGATTAATACATTACGGGGCAATATTAACTGGATGCGTGCACGTGAGCAGCAGTTCGTATCTGAGGCGTTTGGAGATGACCTTGAAAAACTGTTACCGATTATTGATACAACGGGTTCGGATTCTTCGATGCTTGATAACGCATTTGAATTTTTTGTATTGGCTGGACGTTCACCTGCTGAGACAGCGATGATGATGATTCCGGAGCCATGGACAGAAAATCCGCGCATTGATGAAGACCGCAAAGCGTTTTATCAATATCATGCCAGCTTAATGGAGCCATGGGATGGACCGACTGCTATTTGCTTCACGGACGGCAAACAGATCGGGGCAATTTTAGACCGTAACGGTTTGCGCCCGGGAAGATTGTATGTGACAAAAGACGATCATGTTATTTTCTCATCCGAAACAGGGGTTGTCGATTACGCTGAAGAAGACATTCTTTACAAAGACCGGTTAAGCCCAAGTCGCATGCTATTAATCGATTTGGAAAAAGGGAAGATCATTTCGGATGACGAGCTGAAATCCGAAGCTGCAGCAAAAAAACCTTATGCAGCATGGCTGGAAGAAAATATGATCAAACTTGAAGAAAAGGATGAGCAGTTACCGGAAATAAATGATCTGACATTACGCCAGAAAATTCATGGTTACACATTTGAGGACGTACAAAAATATATTGTACCTCTAGCAAATGAAGGAAAAGATCCTCTTGGTTCGATGGGGAATGATACACCATTAGCTGTTCTGTCAGATAGACCGCAATCATTATTTAATTACTTTAAGCAGCTGTTTGCACAAGTGACAAACCCGCCGATTGATTCCATTCGTGAACATGTCGTGACTTCGACAATGACATTGCTTGGAGCGGAAGGAGATTTATTACAGCCGAATGCGGAAAATGCACGTCGTCTCCTGCTGAAAACGCCGGTATTGACGACTGCAGAATATGAGCAGGTCGTAAATAATAGTGAAGAACATTTTGAAGTAGCGGAAATCTCGCTGAAATTCACGGAAAATTTGGAAAGTGAACTTAACCGAATTAAAACAGAAGCAGAAGCGGCTATCTTCGGCGGCAAGACAATCATTGTACTTTCTGACTATATGGATGACGCTAAGCAGCTTACGATGCCTGTTTTACTGGCAGCGAGTACAATCCATCAATATTTAGTACGAATCGGTTTACGTACGAAGGCAAGCATTATCGTCAATAGTGCGGAAGTTCGGGAGGTTCATCATTTTGTTGCATTAATCGGTTTCGGTGTTGATGCGATTCATCCGTACTTAGCATATGCAACGATTGATGAAGCAATTGAAAAAGGTCATTTATCTGTACCATTTGAAAAAGCGGTTCAAAAATTCCGGAAAGGTGCAGCAGACGGCGTTGTAAAAGTAATGTCGAAGATGGGGATTTCAACAGTCCAGTCATATCGCGGTGCCCAAGTGTTCGAGGCAGTAGGGATTTCAAAAGAAGTGATCGACGAATACTTCACAGGTACGGCTTCACAAATTGACGGGATAGATTTACAAACAATCGGTGAAGAAGCAAGACGCCGCCATGAGGAAGCAATGCAATCGATGTCAGCGCAATTGCAATCAGGTTCAGATTTCCAATGGCGTGCAGACGGAGAGCATCATGCCTTCAATCCGAAAACAATTCATACGCTACAGTGGGCTACACGTAAAAATGATTTTGGTTTATACCGGATGTATGCAGAAATGGCGAATGAGGAGCGAATCGGATTTTTACGTAATTTATTCGACTTTAAAAAGAATGAACGCCGAATCCCGATGGAAGAAATCGAGTCAGTGGATTCCATCGTGAAACGTTTCAAATCAGGGGCTATGTCATTTGGTTCGTTATCGAAAGAAGCGCACGAAACTTTAGCGGTAGCGATGAACCGTCTAGGCGCACGTTCAAACTCTGGTGAGGGCGGGGAAGATCCGGCCCGTTTTACAATCGAACCGAATGGCGACAACAAGCGCAGTGCCATTAAACAAATTGCATCAGGACGTTTTGGGGTAAAATCGCATTATTTAGTAAATGCCGAAGAGCTTCAAATTAAAATGGCACAAGGAGCGAAACCTGGGGAAGGTGGTCAGCTGCCGGGCAATAAAGTATATCCGTGGGTAGCGGATGTACGGGGTTCTACACCTGGTGTAGGGTTGATTTCACCGCCGCCGCATCACGATATTTATTCAATCGAGGATATGGCACAGTTAATTCACGATTTAAAAAATGCAAACCGACATGCAAGAATTTCTGTAAAGCTCGTAGCTAAAGCGGGTGTTGGTACAATTGCTGCTGGTGTTGCTAAAGGGGCAGCAGATGTCATCGTCATTTCGGGCTATGATGGCGGTACAGGTGCATCGCCGAAAACATCGATTAAGCATACAGGCTTACCGTGGGAGCTTGGGTTAGCTGAAGCGCACCAAACATTGATGCTCAACGGGCTGCGTGACCGGGTGACACTGGAAACGGACGGCAAGCTCATGACGGGGAAAGATGTCGTAATGGCAGCACTTTTAGGAGCAGAAGAATTTGGTTTTGCAACTGCACCGTTAATCGTTTTAGGGTGTGTCATGATGCGTGCCTGTCATTTAGATACTTGTCCTGTAGGTGTAGCAACACAAAATCCTGAACTTCGTGCTAAATTTATGGGCTCGGCTGATCATGTTGTCAATTATATGCGTTTTGTGGCGGAAGAAATGCGTGAATATATGAGTATTTTAGGATTCCGTACTGTGGAAGAGATGGTCGGTCGTACAGATGTACTGCAAATTTCAGATCGTACGGCAAAACATTGGAAAGCAAGCCAGCTTGATTTAACGGCGCTGCTTCATCAAATCCAAGGCACACGCACGAAGCAGCATCAGCAAAACCATAATATAGAGGGAAGCTTTGATTTACGCGAGCTATTGCCGCAAGTTTCAAAGGCAATAGAAGGAAATGAACGCATCGATTTGAATTATTCGATTAAAAATACAGACCGTGTAATGGGAACAATTGTCGGCAGTGAAATTTCCCGCAAATACGGGGAAGCAGGCTTACCTGACAACACAATCAATTTAACGTTTACAGGCCATGCCGGTCAAAGCTTCGGCGCATTTATTCCAAGAGGGATGTCGATGCGCGTAGTCGGGGATGTTAATGATTACTTCGGTAAAGGTTTGTCAGGAGGAAAAGTGACAGCCATTGCACCGATCAAAGGTGATCAGGAGAAAAACGTCATCGCCGGAAATGTTTGTTTATACGGGGCAACAAGCGGTAAAGCCTTTATTAACGGGCGTGCAGGGCATCGATTCGGTGTTCGTAATTCAGGCGCTGAAATCGTTGTTGAAGGAATTGGAGATCACGGCTGTGAGTATATGACTGGCGGGAAAATCGTTATCTTAGGTGATGTCGGCCAAAACTTTGGTGCCGGAATGTCCGGAGGAATCGGCTATATTCTGCCGAGTGACGAGGAAAAGTTCAAGGCGCAGTGCAATATGGAAATGATCCACTTTGAAAAACTGACAGATAAAGCGGAGATCGAATCTGTTCGCCAATTAATCATTCAGCATTTGGAGGAAACGGATAGTTCCTACGCATTGGATGTATTGGCGAAGTGGGAGCAGTTTGTTCCGAAGTTCGTAAAAGTTGTGCCGACGGATTATAAAATAATGGTAGATAAAATTAACCACTACACTGCAACGGGTTCTGCAAAGGACGATGCAGCAATGCAGGCATTTACGGAAGTGACGACTAGTCAGAAGAAGCTTGTGAGCACAAAATAAGAGGAGGTTTCTAGCATGGGAAAAGCAACGGGTTTTATGGAATTTAAACGAGAGAAAGTACAGGAGCAACGACCACTAGAGCGTCTTTTAAATTGGGGTGAATATACAAGCAGACTATCTGATGAAAAATTACAGACACAAGGTGCGCGCTGCATGGATTGTGGAACACCATTTTGCCATATGGGAATTGAAATTCGCGGTACTGCAGCAGGATGTCCGATTCAAAATGTCATCCCTGAATGGAATGACTTAGTATATAAAGGGAAATGGCAGGAAGCGCTGGAACGTTTGCATATGACGAATAATTTCCCTGAATTTACCGGCCGTGTCTGCCCAGCTCCATGTGAAGGGTCTTGTACACTTGCCATTACGGATCCGGCTGTCGCAATTAAATCGATCGAACGTACAATCATTGATAAAGGGTTTGAAAATGGCTGGATCACTCCGCGTATTCCGGCATCGCGAACTGGCTATAAAGTGGCGATTGTCGGTTCAGGTCCTGCAGGCTTAGCAGCAGCAGATCAACTGAACCAGCTTGGCCATTCCGTAACAGTGTTCGAACGTTCTGACCGATTTGGCGGATTATTAATGTACGGAATTCCGAATATGAAGCTAGAAAAAGATGTGATTGAACGTCGTATCCATTTATTATCATTGGAAGGCATCGATTTTGTTGCAAATACAGAAATCGGTAAAGATATCACGAAAGAGCAATTGCAAGCGGATTTCGATGCTGTAATTTTATGTACAGGAGCTCAAAAACAAAGGGTCCTTCATTTGGAAGGAAGCGATGCAGGCAATATTCATTTAGCGATGGATTATTTAACGGATGTTACGAAAAGCCTGCTGGATTCTGATTTCACGGATAATCAGGCATTAAATGTTGAAGGGAAAGATGTTATTGTAATTGGCGGCGGTGATACAGGAGCCGACTGTGTAGCAACAGCACTCCGTCAAAAATGCCGATCAGTATACCAATTTGGTAAACACCCGCAACAAGCTACAACTCGTACAGATGAAACGATGTGGCCAAAAGATCCGAACATTTACACAATGGACTACGCTTATGCCGAAGCTGATGCGAAATTTGGCCGTGATCCGCGCGAGTATTGCATTCAAACAACAAGAATAGAAAAAGACAGCAATGGGAATGTAAAAGCACTTCACACAATTCAAATGGAAAAGATTCTGGGCGAGGATGGCTTCCACTACTTTAAAGAATTGCCTGGTACTGAGAAAGTATGGCCGGCACAGCATGTATTTGTCGCAATCGGCTTTGAAGGCGCAGAAAAAGAAACACCGGAACATTTCGGACTAGAATTAACGAATAACCGCATCCGTGCATCTGTTAAAGACTACGAAACAAATATTCCGGGCGTTTTTGCCGCAGGAGATGCACGCCGAGGCCAAAGCCTTGTCGTTTGGGCAATCAAAGAAGGACGCGGAGTTGCTGCAAGTGTTCATTATTATTTAAACGAAATGCTAGTGAAAAGCTAATAGGATAGTAAGAGTTGGCCCCACGCCGTGCCCGCGGGAAGCGTCCCGGAATGGAAATCAATTTTTACACACCGCTAAAAACGTCATTTTTCTCCCGGAGAAAAATGACGTTTTTAATTTATGCCCCAATTTTAAATAATGATAGAGAAAATATAGAATCAACCAATTGAATAAGTGAAATTGATTCTCAATTAAAGGATTGCTATTGAAAAAATGGAAAGCGAAATTATTACTATTAAAATAGTAGAAATAAACTGCAGTAAAGCGTTTTCCAAGAATGATAGATGTTTTTTATTTAAAATCATTCTAAACTATTTGCAACCAACATTCATTTCGGGTAAGATTGGTAATGAACTTAATTTGGCGTACAGAAAGTATGCAAATGAATATTTGGAGGTAATTTAATGTCAACATTAGAAATTAAAGATCTTCACGTTGAAATCGACGGAAAAGAGATTTTAAAAGGTGTAAATCTTACTATCAATACAAACGAAGTACATGCGATTATGGGTCCTAACGGTACTGGTAAATCGACATTAGCTTCTGCAATTATGGGTCACCCAAAATATGAGGTAACATCAGGCGAAATCTACCTTGATGGTGAAAATGTATTAGAAATGGAAGTAGATGAGCGTGCACAAGCAGGTTTATTCCTTGCTATGCAATACCCATCAGAAATTCCTGGTGTAACAAACGCGGACTTCCTACGTTCAGCAATTAACGCTCGTCGTGAAGAAGGACAAGAAATCTCATTAATGAAATTCATCCGTGAATTAGATAAAACAATGGAATTCCTGGAAATGCCTGAAGAAATGTCTCAACGTTACTTAAACGAAGGTTTCTCTGGCGGTGAGAAAAAACGTAACGAAATTCTACAAATGATGATGATCAAACCAACATTCGGTATCTTAGATGAAATCGACTCTGGTTTAGATATCGATGCATTAAAAGTAGTTTCAAAAGGTATTAACGAAATGCGCGGCGAAGGTTTCGGCTGCCTAATGATCACTCACTACCAACGTTTATTAAACTACATCACACCTGACCATGTTCACGTAATGATGCAAGGTAAAGTTGTAAAATCAGGTGGTGCTGAATTAGCACAACGCTTGGAAGCAGAAGGTTATGAGTGGATTAAAGCTGAATTAGGCATTGAAGATACTGAAGAAGTAACAGAAGCATAATTAAGGAGGACGACGAAGATGACGGTTGAAACAAAATTAGCGTTATCAGCAGAAGAAGTACGCTCGTTCTCGCAAAAACATGCTGAACCAGCAACATTTGCTGATTTCCGTGTGAGCGCAATGGAAAAAGCTGCTGCGCTTGACTTACCAAAACCAGACAGAACGAACATTAAAAAGTGGAACTTCATTGATTTCCCGAACCATACAGTAGAAAGTGCTCGATTCAATTCATTGGAAGAGCTGCCTGTAGAGGTGAAATCAGTAGTTGATATTGAAACACAAGAAAACCTGTATATCCAACGCAACAATACACCGGCGTTCATCAAAGTTTCAGAAGAACTGAAAAACAAAGGTGTAATTTTCACGGATATTCAAACAGCGGTTCGCGACCATAAAGATTTAGTAGAAAAATACTTTATGACGACAGCTGTAAAAGTGGACGAGCATAAATTAACTGCTTACCATGCAGCTCTAGTAAACGGCGGTATTTTCGTATACGTGCCACGCAACGTTGTAATCGAAGCACCTCTACAAGTTGTATTTTTAAATGACGATGCAGAAGCTTCATTATTTAACCACGTGTTAGTAGTAGCAGAAGAATCTTCGGCTGTTACTTATGTTGAAACTTATATTTCTACATTCGATGAAGCACATGGTCAAGTGAACGTTGTAACAGAAGTAATCGCAAAAGATAATGCACAAGTAACATTCGGTGCAGTAGACAACTTGGCACATGGCTATACTGCTTATGTAAACCGCCGTGGCCATGCTGAGCGCGATGCAAAAATTGACTGGGCATTAGGTTTAATGACAAACTCAGATACAATTTATGAAAATACTACTAACTTAATTGGTGATAACTCTACTTCAGATTTCAAAATGGTAACTGTAGGTAGCGGAGATCAAAAACTTAACTTCACAACATTAATCCGTCAATGGGGTAAAAATTCTGACGGTCAAATTTTAAAACACGGTGTAATGAAAGATTCTTCACAGTCAATCTTTAACGGGATCGGTCATATTATGCATGGTGGTACAAAAGCAAATGCAGAACAGGAGTCACGCGTACTGATGCTTTCAGAAGGTGCACGCGGTGACGCTAACCCGATTCTGTTAATTGATGAAGACGATGTAACAGCAGGACACGCGGCATCTGTTGGACGTGTTGACCCAACTCAACTGTACTACTTAATGAGTCGTGGTATTTCTAAAGCAGAAGCAGAGCGCCTTGTAATTCACGGATTCCTTGCGCCAGTTGTTGCTAAATTGCCAATCGAAGGCGTTAAAAAGCAGCTGACGGAGGTTATCGAAAGGAAAGTTCGATAATGATACCTAACGATATTAAAAGTTATTTTCCAATTCTAAATCAGGAAGTCAATGGACATCCTTTAGTTTATTTGGATAGTGCGGCTACATCACAAAAGCCAATTCAAGTTATTGAAGCAATCTCAAATTACTATAATTTAGATAACTCAAACGTTCACCGCGGTGTTCATACACTTGGTAACCGTGCAACGGATTCCTATGAAGGTGCACGTGAAAAAGTTCGTAAATTCATTAATGCCAGTTCAACACAAGAAGTAATTTTTACTCGTGGTACAACAACAGCACTTAATACGGTTGCTTCAGGCTATGGTCGTCAAAATGTTCAAGAAGGTGATGAAATTGTCATTACGTACATGGAACACCATTCAAACATTATCCCATGGCAACAGCTTGCAAAAGAAAAAGGGGCGGTATTGAAATATATCGACCTTGAAGCAGACGGTACAATTTCATTGGAAAAAGTACGTGAAACAATTACGCCACAAACGAAAATTGTTTCTATGATGTATGTTTCCAACGTATTAGGTACGATCAACCCGATAAAAGAAGTTGCACAAATTGCCCATGAAAATGGCGCTGTAGTTGTTGCGGATTTAGCTCAGGCGGCACCGCATATGAAGATAGACGTTCAAGATTTGGATGTTGACTTCGCAGCATTTTCAGGACATAAAATGTGTGCACCAACTGGAATTGGGGTACTATATGGTAAAAAGGCGCTTCTTGAAGAAATGGAACCAGTTGAGTTTGGCGGCGAAATGATTGATTTCGTAGGTTTAACTGAATCAACATGGAAAGAGTTACCGTGGAAATTCGAAGGTGGTACACCGATCATTGCAAGTGCAATTGGTTTAGGTGCGGCAATCGACTTTTTAGAAGAAATCGGCTTGGACAATATTGCAGCCCACGAACATAAGTTGGTAGGTTATGCAATGGATCAGTTGGAAACGATTGATGGTCTTCAGATTTTCGGTCCACGTGACCCGATGAAACGATGCGGACTCGTGACATTCAATCTAGATGACGTACATCCACATGATGTGGCGACAGTATTGGATATGAGTGGAATCGCTGTTCGTGCGGGACATCACTGCGCTCAACCTTTAATGAAATGGCTTCAAGTAACAGCAACAGCACGAGCAAGCTTCTACATGTACAATGATGAAGAAGATGTGGATCGCTTAGTTGCAGGATTGCGCTCAGCGAAGGAGTATTTTGGCGATGTCTTTTAATAATTTAGATCAACTTTATCGTTCCGTAATTATGGATCACTATAAAAACCCTCGTAACAAAGGGTCTCTTGAAGAAAACAGTGTAACAATCGATATGAATAACCCTACTTGCGGTGACCGTATCCATTTAACACTGAAGCTGAACGATGATGTCGTGGAAGATGCAAAGTTCGATGGGGAAGGCTGTTCAATCTCCATGTCTTCAGCATCTATGATGACTCAAATCGTTAAAGGCAAAAAATTGGACGAAGCTTTGGAACTGGCTGATATTTTCTCGAAAATGATGCTGGGCGAAGATTTTGACGATGAAAAGTACGACCTTGGGGATGTCGAAGCACTGCAAGGTGTGGCAAAATTCCCGGCACGTATTAAATGCGCTACATTAGCTTGGAAAGCGATGGAAAAAGGCGTAAACAACGAAAAGAAATAAAAAGTAGTAAGGCTAAAGTATGTTTTATGCACATTTTAGCACTTCTCATTAGATGAACGGAGGAGACAACATGGCTAAAAAAATGCCTGAAATCGGCGATTACAAGTATGGTTTCCATGATAAGGACGTATCAATTTTCCGTTCTGAACGTGGACTTACAGAAGATATCGTTCGTGAAATCTCAAGTATGAAGGAAGAGCCACAGTGGATGCTTGACTACCGCTTAAAAGCTCTTGAAAAATTCTATGAAATGCCAATGCCTCAATGGGGTGGTGACCTAGCGTCATTAAACTTCGATGAAATTACGTATTACGTAAAACCATCTGAAGCAACAGAACGTTCTTGGGATGAAGTACCTGAAGAAATTAAAGCAACATTCGATAAATTAGGTATCCCGGAAGCTGAACAAAAATATCTTGCAGGTGTATCTGCTCAGTATGAATCTGAAGTAGTTTACCACAACATGAAACAAGACCTTACAGATTTAGGTATTGTCTTCAAAGATACTGACTCAGCATTAAAAGAAAACGAAGAAATCTTCAAAAAACACTGGGGTACAGTAATCCCTTATACAGATAACAAATTCGCAGCATTAAACTCTGCAGTTTGGTCTGGTGGTTCATTTATTTATATGCCTAAAGGCGTTAAATTAGACACTCCATTACAAGCATACTTCCGTATTAACTCTGAAAACATGGGTCAATTCGAACGTACGCTAATCATCGTAGACGAAGATGCATCTGTACACTACGTAGAAGGTTGTACAGCGCCTGTTTACACAACAAACTCTCTACACTCAGCTGTAGTAGAAATCATCGTTAAAAAGAACGCTTACTGCCGTTATACAACAATTCAAAACTGGGCGAACAACGTATATAACCTTGTTACAAAACGTACAGTTGTTGAAGAAAACGGTACAATGGAATGGATCGACGGAAACATCGGTTCAAAATTAACAATGAAATACCCTGCCTGTATCCTTAAAGGTGAAGGCGCACGTGGTATGACATTATCAATTGCAATTGCAGGTAAAGGTCAACACCAACACGCTGGTGCGAAAATGATTCACTTAGCACCAAACACATCTTCAACAATCGTTTCAAAATCGATTGCTAAGCAAGGTGGTAAAGTTACGTATCTTGGTCAAGTAAAATTCGGTAAAAATGCTAAAGGTGCACGTTCGAACATCGAGTGTGACACATTAATCATGGATAACGAATCTACTTCTGATACAATTCCATACAACGAAATCTTAAATGATAACGTATCTTTAGAGCATGAAGCAAAAGTTTCAAAAGTATCTGAAGAGCAATTGTTCTACTTAATGAGCCGTGGTGTTTCTGAAGAAGAAGCGACAGAAATGATCGTAATGGGCTTCATCGAGCCATTCACAAAAGAATTACCAATGGAATACGCAGTAGAAATGAACCGTCTAATCAAGTTCGAGATGGAAGGTTCTATCGGATAATTTTTATCCAGGCACTTGTCTCCAATTTATTGGAGACAGGTGCTTTTTTATGTAATTGTGTTGAATTCGTGAAGAAATAAACAACTTTAATAGAAAGATTCCAGAAAGCGCGGAGTATTCGTTTACATTAATTGTATTAGATGGAATAATGGATTTAGAGAATGTATATAAAGGGGCGACAAAAATGGAAAACTTATTTTGGCCAGTAGCTTTAGGGGTTCCTGGTGCTGTAGTTGTAGTTGCGGTAGCACTCACTTTTTGGGCGTTAGGGGAAAAGAAGAACGGTAAGATTATGAAAAATGAAGAGCATGAAGGTATTATTAAATAATATTAAAATGGCTTCAAACGACTACTTATGCGTTTGAAGCTTTTTTCTATTTTAAGTTGGAAATGAAGTTTTCGATTTCCTGTTGTGTTTTACGGTCTTTACTTACGAAACGTCCAAGCTCAGTACCGTTTTCATAAGCTAAAAAGCTAGGAATACCGATAATTCCTAAATCAATACATAAATCCAAAAACTTATCGCGGTCCACTTTAACGAATTTATATTCGGGAAATTTTTCAACAACTTCCGGCATAAACGGATCAATGAAACGACAATCTCCGCACCAGTCCGCTGTAAATTCGAAAATAACTGCGAATCCGTTTTTAAGTTCGTTAAACTGTTCGATTGCTTGTAATGTTTGCATGGAAAAGCCTCCTGATTAAGAAATAAATATTTAGCGCATCGCATTTTAGAAAGCGAGGAGCTACCTACGTTTATTATGATGGACAGGTAAACGGTTTGCAAATGTTTGATTGAAGAAAAAAAACTAAAGTAACTGCTACTAATATCATAAATACAGAAAAATCTAATAATTGTATTGACAAAATAGGTATTATAAAATAATATAATACCTATTAGAATACTTTGAATTAAGTAGCTCACTAGAAAACTGGAGGCTGCTCGACTTAACGAAGAATTTACTTTGTTGAGACGGGCAGCCTTTCTTTTGTTTAGAAGGACTCATAACACTCATCATTAAAAATTTTAAAAAACTGCACGTTCATATTTTATGTAGGGGGCATCGCTTATGAAAAAAATAAAAACGGTAAGGCGTATAGCTTTGACTGTTGCGGCTTTATCCATTTTAACCGCTTGTGGAAATGCATCCGGAAACGGAAATTCTATTAAGTTGTTAAATGCTTCCTATGATCCGACAAGAGAGCTATATGAAGAATTTAATGAACAATTTGCAGAATACTGGGAACAGGAAAAAGGGCAGGAAGTAGTCCTTTACCAATCTCATGGAGGTTCCGGCAGTCAAGCGCGCTCTGTTATAGACGGCTTGGATGCGGATGTAGTAACACTTGCATTAGCTTATGACATTGATGCAATCGAAGAAAAGAACCTGATAGAAGAGGGATGGATAAATCGTCTGGAACATAACTCGGCACCTTACACGTCCACAATATTATTTTTAGTGCGAAAAGGAAATCCAAAGAGGATTAAAGACTGGGATGACTTGATTAAAGGAGACATATCTGTCATTACACCAAACCCGAAAACTTCAGGAGGGGCACGTTGGAACTATTTAGCTGCTTATGGATTTGCACTGGGAAAATATAACAATGATAAAGCGAAGGCTCAACAATTCGTCAGCAATCTTTATAAGCGGGTAGAAGTACTGGATTCCGGTGCACGTGCTTCAACAACAACATTTGTTGAAAAGAATATCGGTGATGTACTCATTACTTGGGAAAATGAAGCGTTTCTGGCATTGGATGAATTAGGGCAAGACAAATTTGAAATTGTCGCGCCTTCCATAAGTATTCTTGCCGAACCGTCTGTAGCAATAGTCGATCGAATTGTGGACCAAAAAGGTACAAGAGAAGTTGCCGAAGCGTACATCGATTATTTATATACGGATGCCGGTCAGGAAATCGCAACGAAAAACTATTATAGACCGCGCTCTAAAACGATCGCTGCGAAGTACAAAGATCAGTTTCCCGAAATCGAGCTATTTACGATTGATGAGAAGTTCGGGAGCTGGAAAGAGGCACATGAAAAGCACTTTGCAGATGGCGGCATTTTTGATGCGATCTATGAATAACGGAGGATATTTAGTTAGGTGGTGACGAAATGAAAAAAAATAAGAAAAAAAACGTACTGCCGGGTTTCGGCCTTTCGATGGGAATTACGACATTCTATATTAGTTTAGTTATTCTAGTTCCACTGTCTATGATTTTTATCGAATCCTCCAAATTAGGGTGGACTGAATTTTGGCAAATAGTAACAAGTAAAAGAATGCTTCATGCCTATAAAATATCGTTTTTGACAGCATTGGGCGCTGCAGTCCTAAATGCTATATTTGGCTTTATTATTGCCTGGGTACTTGTACGTTACACGTTTCCTGGAAAACGAATCATTGATGGTCTGATTGATTTGCCGTTTGCATTACCGACAGCTGTTGCAGGAATTGCGCTGACAACCTTGTATGCACAGGACGGATGGTTTGGACAATTTTTTGCAAGCTTCGGTATTAAAATAGCATTTACTCCTCTGGGAATTATGATTGCATTAGTGTTTATCGGTTTGCCTTTTGTTGTCAGGATGGTCCAGCCTGTATTGGAGAATATGGAGCATGAAGTAGAGGAAGCGGCAAATAGTTTAGGTGCCACAAAACGCCAAACATTCATAAAAGTCATTTTCCCGGAAGTTTTACCAGCAGTACTTGCCGGATTTTCATTAGCATTTGCCCGCGGGTTAGGGGAATATGGCTCGGTCGTTTTTATAGCGGGGAATTTGCCCATGAAAACGGAAATTGTTCCACTAATGATCATGACGAAGCTCGAGCAGTTTGATTATGCAGGCGCGACAGCCATTGCAGTCGTCATGCTAATGATCTCATTTATATGTTTGATAATTATTAATTTGCTTCAAAAATGGAGCAGGAAGCATGAATTGCACAATGAATAGGAGGTGGCATCAATGGTCACAAACGTAAGGGAATCCGAAAAGAATCATGGACATATTGCAAGCAAAAAGAAGGGACGGGGGAACTGGATAAAACGTACACTAATTTCATTAATGTTTTTATATTTGATTTTATTTCTGTTAGTACCCCTAATTTTTATTTTTGTTAGGGCATTTGAACAAGGTGCAGCGGTATACTTTGCGGCAGCTACAGACCGTGATGCCCTTTCAGCAATTAAACTAACGCTGCTTGTCACAGTCATTACAGTCCCGTTGAACACGGTTTTTGGGATTGCGGCAGCATGGTGTATTACAAAGTTTCAGTTTAAAGGAAAACAGGTGCTTTTATCGATTATTGAGTTACCATTTGCTGTTTCACCGGTAATCGCAGGGTTAGTATTTATTCTATTATTAAGTCCGAGCGGTGTGCTTGGTACTTTCATAACGGACTGGGGAATTCGACTTCTCTTTTCTGTACCGGGTATTATCATTGCCACGTTGTTTATTACGTTGCCATTTGTTGCCCGGGAACTTATTCCTGTCATGCAGGCACAGGGAACTGCTGAAGAGGAAGCCGCTGTTTCCCTTGGCGCGAATGGTTGGCAAATGTTTCGGCATGTGACACTCCCGGCAATTAAATGGGGGCTGCTATACGGCATGATTTTGTGTAGTGCTAGATCAATTGGTGAGTTTGGTGCCGTATCTGTTGTTTCAGGTCGTATACGAGGAATGACCAATACGATGCCATTACATGTTGAAATTCTGTACAACGAATATCAATTTACAGCAGCATTTGCTGTAGCCTCACTCATGTCATTATTAGCGCTCGTAACATTGATTATAAAATCATGGGTTGAGTGGAGAACGGAAAAAGAACAAAAGTATAAGGAGAGGTGAATGACGATGTCGATTGAAATAAGGAATGTAACGAAACATTTTGGTTCGTTTGAAGCATTATCCAATATCAGTTTAACGATTCCGAAAGGTGAACTCGTTGCATTACTAGGTCCGTCTGGTTCTGGGAAAACGACACTCCTTCGCATGATCGCTGGTCTGGAGTCAATTGACACAGGAGAAATTCTGTTTGACGGGCAGGATTTAAGTGAACTGCATGTCAATCAGCGAAATGTAGGGTTCGTTTTTCAACATTACGCATTATTTAAACATATGACGGTTTTTGAAAATATAGCATTTGGTTTAAAAGTGAGAAAAAGAAGCTTACGACCACCGAAGAAAATGATCGAGAAAAAGGTAAATGAATTGTTGGAATTAGTCAAATTGAGCGGTTTTGCAAACCGTTATCCTTCCCAGTTGTCAGGAGGCCAAAGACAGCGTGTCGCGTTAGCGAGGGCATTGGCAGTAGAGCCTAAAATATTGCTGTTAGATGAGCCATTCGGAGCACTCGATGCAAAAGTTCGAAAAGAGTTACGACGCTGGTTACGCAAATTACACAACGAAATTCAAGTAACAAGTGTATTTGTTACACATGACCAGGAAGAGGCATTAGATGTAGCAGACAGCATTGTCATTATGAACAAAGGGAAAATCGAGCAGCTAGGTTCCCCGTCGGAAGTATATGACAAACCCGCATCACCGTTTGTTTATGACTTTTTAGGAAGTGTGAATTTGTTTCATGGGCGCCTGAATCAAGGGAAATTACAGTTTGGTTCTACGCAGCTGGATGCGCCTGATTATTTACACGCAACCGATATTCAAGCAGTCGGTTATGTCCGTCCATACCACTTGAAAATTGAACGTCAAAATTATAGCGATGAAGCAATTCCAGCAACGATTATCTTTATGCATTCGATCGGTCCTACTTGGTATATAGAGATGAAAAGGGAAGACAGCGACAATTATGTAGAAGTAGAGCTGAGCAGAGAAGAGTATGAGCTTTTGCAATTGCAGCTCGGGGAACTCGTTTATGTCAGCCCGAAGGAAATGAAAGTATTCATTCCTGAAGATTTTGTGATTTAGGAGGGGAACCATTTTGTTAACATATGACAACTGGAGAGAAGAGAGCGTAACTTTTGATCATGAGGATGATTTTAAAGGAGCTCTTCAAGTATTGGAATGGAGCTATAAAACATACGGGGAAGAGATTGTTTATGCATGCAGCTTTGGCATTGAAGGCATTGTTCTAATTGATTTAATTGCAAAGGTAAAACCGGATGCCCAAATTGTCTTTCTAGATACAGATGTTCATTTTAAAGAAACGTATGAAACAATTGAACGTGTTAAGGCAAAATATCCGACTCTAAACATTATTTTGAAAAAGCCTGCACTGACACTACAGGAACAAGAGAAGGCATATGGGGATAAACTTTGGGAAACCGCACCAAATCAGTGCTGTAAAATACGTAAACTTGATCCGTTGAATGAGGTGCTTACTGGAGCGAAGGCATGGATTTCAGGGCTACGTCATGAACAGTCCGAAACAAGAAAGCATGTTCAGTTTATTAACAAGGACGATCGCTTTCAGTCTGTAAAAATCTGTCCGTTGATTCATTGGACTTGGAAAGATGTATGGCGTTATGTATCCAAGCATGAATTAACATATAACGTCCTCCATGACAATGGTTATCCGAGTATAGGATGCGAACATTGCACAAAGCCGGCATTTACAATGGAAGATCTACGCTCAGGTAGATGGCAGGGCCAAGGAAAGACCGAATGTGGATTACATGGATAACAACATATGATGAATAACTTTTACTGCGATATAAAAGAGTAGCTAGGAGGATTTTGTAAATGAAAGAACTTTCACATCTTGAACAACTAGAAGCAGAAGCAATATATATTATTCGAGAAGTAGCAGCAGAATGCGAAAACCCTGTAATGCTTTATTCAATCGGAAAAGACAGTTCGGTAATGTTGCATTTAGCATTAAAAGCATTCTATCCGGAAAAACCGCCGTTTCCATTTATGCATATTGATACAACATGGAAATTTAAAGAGATGATCGAGTTTCGTGATCGCCGTGCAAAAGAACTCGGTATTGAAATGATCGTTCATAAAAATGAAGAGGGTATTGCTCAAAATATTAACCCTCAAGATCATGGTGCAGCCTATACCGATATTATGAAAACACAAAGTCTTAAGCAAGGTCTGGATAAATACGGGTTTACCGCTGCATTTGGCGGCGGTCGCCGTGATGAAGAAAAATCTCGGGCAAAGGAACGTATTTTTTCTTTCCGTAACAAAAACCATGCATGGGATCCGAAGAATCAGCGTCCGGAAATGTTTAAGCTATTTAATACGAAAATTAACAAAGGGGAAAGCATTCGTGTCTTTCCCATTTCAAACTGGACAGAGAAAGATATTTGGCAATATATTCGTCAGGAAAATATCGATATTGTGCCATTATACTTTGCGAAAGAGCGCCCAGTTGTTTATCGGGAAGGTAATTATGTGATGGTTGATGATGATCGTTTACGTATTGAACCACATGAAAAAGTTGAAATGAAAAAAGTACGTTTCCGTACGTTGGGCTGCTACCCGTTAACAGGTGGCGTAGAATCCGATGCGGGTACTTTAGATGAAATCATAGAAGAAACATTAGGTGCTGTGACATCCGAACGTACTACTCGCGTAATTGATCAGGAAGCTGTAGGCAGCATGGAACGACGTAAGCGAGAGGGGTATTTCTAAGATGAAAAGTTTATTGAAATTCATTACATGCGGTAGTGTAGATGACGGCAAATCCACGTTAATCGGGCATATGCTGTATGATGCAAAGCTATTATTTGCCGATCAGGAAAAGGCATTGGAGCTGGAAAGTAAAGTAGGAAGCCGTGGCGGTGAACTCGACTATTCATTGCTTCTTGATGGATTAATCGCCGAGCGTGAGCAAGGGATTACCATTGATGTTGCCTATCGTTATTTTACTACGAATAAGCGTTCATTTATCGTAGCGGATACACCAGGCCATGAAGAATATACACGCAATATGGCGGTCGGCGCATCATTCGCTGACTTGGCTGTTATATTAGTGGATGCGACAAAAGGAATTATCACACAAACAAAACGTCACACGCGGATTTGTGCGTTAATGGGTGTAAAACATATCGTACTAGCGGTCAATAAAATGGACTTAGTTGATTTTGATCAACAGCGATTTAATGAAATCAAACAAGAATTCCTACAATTATCAGAGGCTTTCGATTTTGAAAGTATCCAGGCGATTCCAGTGTCTGCTACAAACGGAGATAATGTGACGCAGAATTTGGGAAATACAAAATGGTATAAGGAACTGGCTTTACTGCCATATTTGGAATCTGTAGCGGTTACAAAAAAATCGCAGCAACATTTCAAAATGGCCGTACAGCGTGTTAGTAGACCGGATCATACATTCAGGGGATTCCAAGGGCAAATGTCGGGTAGTATTGCGATAGGTGATGAAATCCGAACACTGCCAAGTAACGAAAGAGTGAAAGTCAAAAGTATTCTCGTAACGAATAAAGAAGTTGCTTCAGCAAATGACGGCAGTCCCGTAACGATCCAGTTAGACCGTGAAGTGGATGTGTCGCGAGGTTGCGTTTTAACGACAGCAGATACGATCAGCATTGCAGATTCGTTTTCAGCTCAAATTTTATGGATGGATAATGCGGCTTTAGTTCCGGGAAAAAACTATTCCGTAAAAATTGGAACAAAGACGATTCCGGGAACAGTTGTATCCATTGAGCATAAAATTGATATCAATACAGGCGAGGATATTTTAGCGGAACGAATCGAAAAGAATGAGTTAGCTACTTGTCATATTTTATTGGCTGAAAAGGTCGCATTTGATTTATTCAGTGAAAATGAAGAACTTGGCAGCTTCATCTTAATTGATCGAGTAACAAATATGACGTCTGCATGTGGTGTCATAAAAGAAGAGCTGAAGAATAATGATCATGTCATCTATCAGCATACAGATATTACGCGTGAGGTAAGGTCTGAACAAAAACATCAGAAACCATTTACATTCTGGTTTACGGGACTATCGGGTTCTGGTAAATCAACACTTGCGAATGAGGTGGAGAAGCGACTTGTCGTTTTAGGGTACCATACGATGCTTTTAGACGGGGATAATGTACGTCTTGGGTTAAATAAAGATTTAAGCTTTGACAATGCAGGACGTGCGGAAAATATACGCCGTGTTGCGGAAGTTTCAAAACTAATGAATGATGCCGGTTTAATTACGATTACTTCCTTTATTTCGCCTTTTGAACAAGAGCGTCAAAATGCGAAGCAAATTATCGGTGATAACTATATTGAAATCTATGTGAGTACACCATTGGATGTGTGTGAACAGCGTGATGTAAAAGGTCTGTATGAAAAAGCACGCGCAGATGAAATCCGAAACTTCACAGGTATTTCCAGTCCATATGAAATCCCGCAGAATCCGGATATTGTCATTGATACAAGTAATGGTTCGATCGAAGAGGCAACAGATTACTTAGTGAAAGAAATTATCGCGCTGATTCAAAAAAAATTATTATAGTAATAAAGGGAGTTGTCCTGGAAGGTGTAAATACCAATGGACTAACTCCCTTTTTTATTTTAGTATTTCTATACTGCTTTATTTAGGGTATAAGAAATAAGGGGTAGGCAATCGGTTTATTTAAATTTTAATAGACAACTTTTATTATGTAAAACCGAAGAAGAATAATTTGATGTAAAATAAACGGGAGGAGAAAACAATGATTTCAATCGGCTTAACGGGTTGGGGAGATCACCCGGAAGTATATAGTGAAGTTACTGCAGCAAAAGATAAATTATTTGATTATAGCGGGCATTTCCCTGTCGTAGAATTAGATACGTCCTTTTATGCGATTCCTTCACCGGTAAATGTGGAGAAATGGTGCAAGGATACACCGGATAGCTTCCAATTTGTTGTGAAGGCATATCAGGGCATGACAGGTCATTTACGGGAAGAACTGCCCTTTGAGACGAAAAATGATATGTTCAACGCATTCCGGAATTGTGCCGATACATTTCAAAAGTACGGTAAGCTTGCGATGGTACTTGTACAATTTCCTCCTTGGTTTGACTGCCAAGGTAAAAATGTTCAATATATCCGATATATCAAGCAACAATTACAAGGGTATTCTATTGCTATTGAGTTTCGCAATCAAACTTGGTACAGCCCTCAAATGAGAGAGAAGACAGTGCAATTTTTAAGAGACCATCAATTGATTCATACAGTCTGTGATGAACCGCAAGCAGGAAGCGGCTCGGTCCCTTTTGTTCCAATTGCTACTGATGAGAAAGTGCTCATACGTATCCATGGGCGCAATGTACATGGCTGGCGAAATATAGGCCATGGAGAGAACTGGCGAAAAGTACGTTTTTTATATGATTATAATGAAGAAGAACTGCAAAAACTTGCAGAAGAAATAAAATTTTTGGCTCGCCAATCAAAACATGTCTTCGTATTATTTAATAATAATTCCGGAGGGCATGCCGCAAAAAACGCAAAACGAATGCAGCAAATTCTTGATCTTGAATTTGATGGTTTAGCACCAAAGCAATTAGGTCTTTTTGAAGAATAACGAAGAGTGAGGTGGCAATGCAAAAGTGCGAGAAATAATTCATATATTCCATACGAATGATTTGCATAGTCATTTTACGTACTGGAAGCGCAGTCAGTCGTTTATTCAAATACAACGTCAAATACTGGCCGAAAAAGGCGAAACGAGCTTTCTGGTCGATTTAGGGGATCATTTGGATCGTTCGAATTTATATACAGAGGCAACACTAGGTAAAGGTAATATCAAAATGTTAAACGATGCTGATTATGATGTTGTGACAATTGGAAACAATGAAGGCATAACGCTTTCCTATAATTTGCTCTATCAATTATATGATGACGCACAGTTCGAAGTAGTTGTCGCAAATCTATATTCCCAGTCAGAAGAAAATCCAAGTTGGATGAAGCCATACACAATATTGACTACCCAGTACGGCACGAAAATAGCCGTAATAGCTGCGACAGCCCCGTTTGATCTTTTCTATAAGGAACTTGGGTGGAACGTAACAAACCCGCGTACAGAGCTTGTAAAGCTGGCCTTTGAATTAAAAAAACAGGCGGATATAATCGTTTGTTTATCACATTTAGGGATAACTGAAGATGAATTGCTGGCACAGGAATGTCCGATTATCGATGTGATCTTCGGTTCGCACACACATCATGTGTTTGAAAAAGGTCAAGTGGAAAATAACGTCCTTTTAACAGGAGGCGGGAAATTTGGCCAGTATACTGGTCAGTTAACGGTGGAATTTGACCACGCGTCCCGGAAGGTAGTAGAAAAATCGGATCGCCTATTTGAAAACGCTCTTTTACCAACAGTTGAAGAAGAAGAACAGTGGTTGTCCAATCTTCAAAAAGAAGCAAAGGCTATTTTGGAAAAACCTATTTTTACATTAACGAAACCCTACAATAAAGAATGGTTCCATCGTTCCCAATTATCGGATTTATTTGCAGAGTGTATGTATGATTATACAGAAGCGGATTGTGTCATGTTCAATGCTGGAATTTTTGTCGAACCACTACGCAAAGGGCTAATTTCTACATATGATATTCATAAAATTTTTCCCCATCCGATAAATATATGTGTTGTGCAAATAACAGGTAATGAATTAAAAGAAATTTTTACTCAATCCGAAAACGAAGATTGGCCACGTCTTGAATTAAAAGGTCTTGGCTTTAGAGGCGTTATTTTCGGGAAAATATTGAATTATGGTATTGAGATAACGAAGCAGCGCGAATTATATATTAACGGGAAACTTATGGAACCGGATCGGATCTACCGTTTAGCAACACTGGATCTCTTTACATTCGGGTATTTTTTCCCAAGCTTTAAATATGCCAAAAAACAATATCTTCTACCGGAATTTATCCGGGATGTTTTTAAAAATTATTGTATGAAAAAGTTTCAGTAATCTTCCAAAACCCCTCTTTCCAATTATATAATGAACGTAATAGTAGAATGGAGAAATAAATATAGATGCGATTAATATCGATAAATGTTTTGAAAGAAGGTATGGCAGTCGGCAGGACTATCTGGAATGAAGCCGGCCATCCACTGCTTCACAAAAACGTCGTTGTAACAAGCCGAATTATTGAAAGGCTGCGAGAGCTGAATATTCATTATTTATACATTGATGATAAACTATCAGCAGGAATTGAAATAGAAGAAACGATCGCTCCGTTAAAAAGAATGGAAGCCGTAAAAAATATGACTAAATCATTCGAAAATGTAAAAAAAGCTAAACGGGATCAGGCATCCTATGTACTGGATCAACAGTCCAAAGTGATTGGCTTAATTGTCGATGATATTATGAATGCCATCGTAAATAGCGAGGAAGTATTAATGGTGCTGACAGATGCGTATTTATATGATAAATATATTTATCAGCATTCATTCCAAGTAGCACTGTATTCAATCGCAATTGCTAAAGAAATGGGCTATTCTTACGAAGATATACGATTAATTGGAATTGGGGCAATTTTACATGATGTGGGGAAGCTACTTATTTCACCTGATATTTTACTAAAGCCGGGCAACTTAACGGATGAAGAATATGAAGAGATGAAGAATCATGCACGCTACGGATTTGATTTATTACGCAACTTACATTCAGTATCATTGCTCGTAGCACATTGCGCTTTCCAACACCATGAACGAATCGATGGAAGCGGTTATCCACGGGGGATTATTAACAATGAAATTCATCCGTTTGCAAAAATCATCGCTGTTGCAGATGTATTTGATGCATTGACATCGAATCGCATTTACCGAAAGAAAATGTTGCCTTCAGAAGCGATTGCAATCATTGACAAAGGTGATGGGAAGCTTTTTGATGCAAAGGTAATGGAGGCATTCAGACGGAGCGTAGTCCACTATGCAAATGGTACAATTGTGTTGCTCACAGATGGCCGACGTGGAATTGTATCGAAGCAAAACCTTGTTGATGTGACACGACCTTGGATCCGTATTTTCCAAGAAAACGGCAAAATGCTCGGCGCTACATATGAACTATGTTTAAGTGATTACCCGACAGTTGATATTAAAAAAGTTGATGTGGATTTTGAGGGAAATATTGAATAAAAAATCTTTCTTCTCATATTTTATGGGAAGGAGGATTTTTTTTGCGTTTTCGTAAAAGAAAGTGGAATTCCTATGGCAGGAAAAAAGGCAAAATGCATAATGTCGTAACGATCGTCATCGTCAGTATTATCGGCATGGTTTGTCTTAGTATATATGTCATGAACGGCAGATTAATGCCAACCTATTTGCAGTACGCGGAAGTTCAAACTCATAAAGTAGCTTCGTATGTCGTGAGTAAAGCAATTAATTCCAGAACATCGAGTGTACTTGATGTAAATGATGTCATCGTTGATTTACCTACACAGTCAGACGATATGATTACGACAAAATTTAATACGGAAATAATTAACCAAGTGCGTGCAGAAACGACAACATTAGTAAAAGAGTATTTAGAACAGGCCGAAAATGGAGATTTATCACATTTGCCAAATTTGGAAAATGTGGAATATGACGTAGGTAAAATGGAAGCAGGAGACGGAATCGTATTTTTCGTACCGTTAGGGCAGGCATTAAACCTTCCGATTATCGGAAATTTAGGACCTAAAATACCGATTCGCTTTCACATTATTGGTAATGTAAATAGTAATGTTGAGTCAACAGTAAGTGAATTTGGCATAAATAATGCAATTGTAGAAGTAAATTTACTGATTGGTGTTAATGTCCAGATTATTGTACCATTTGCCAGTAAGTCTGCATCGGTTGAACAGAAAATCCCAATTGCAATCGGTTTAGTAAGAGGGACAGTGCCGCATATTTACAGTGCAGGTGAAGGAGCACAGCCGTCTATTGAAGTACCAATCCCTTACGAATAGTAACTTAATTATGATAAATTAAAATTATAAGAATACTCTGTTGTTGGAAAGTAGTTAATATGATAATCTGACATCAGAAACATCGTAGCATTTGAGTGAGGGGAGTAAATGACATGACATCTTGTAAACCAACTAATCCGAGGGAAGAGCACTTACGCAAACCAGAGTGGCTAAAAATTAAGCTAAATACCAATGACGAATACAAAGCATTAAAAAAATTAATGCGAGACAATAATTTGCATACGGTATGTGAAGAAGCTCGCTGCCCGAATATTCACGAATGCTGGGGCGAGCGTCGTACAGCAACAATGATGATTTTAGGTTCTGTATGTACGCGGGCATGTCGTTTCTGTGCAGTTAAAACAGGATTGCCTAATGAATTGGATTTGGCGGAACCTGAACGCGTTGCAGATTCCGTTGCGTTAATGAACTTAAAACATGTTGTTATTACAATGGTAGCACGTGATGATCTGAAAGACGGTGGCGCGGAAGTATTGGCGGAAACGGTGCGTGCAATTCGCCGTAAAAGTCCGTTAACTTCTGTTGAAGTACTACCATCCGACTTAAGCGGCCGTGAAGAAAGTTTACGCATTCTGATGGATGCAAAGCCGGATATTTTAAACCATAATATCGAAACAGTACGCAGTTTGACACCACGTGTTCGGGCAAAAGCGACATATGACCGTTCACTGGAATTTTTACGCAGAGCAAAAGAAATGCAGCCAACTATTCCGACAAAATCTTCTTTAATGATTGGCTTAGGAGAAACGTTAGAGGAAATTTATGAAGTAATGGATGACTTGCGTGCAAACAATGTTGATATTATGACAATCGGTCAATATTTACAGCCTACGAAAAAACATTTGCCAGTAAAAAAATATTACTCTCCGATCGAGTTTGGCAAGCTGCGTAAAATCGCTATGGAAAAAGGCTTCAGTCATTGTGAGGCAGGTCCATTAGTACGCAGTAGTTACCATGCGGATGAACAAGTGAATGCAGCAAAACAATCAAGTGTTACATTGTAGAAAATAGACGTTCAACTTATTTTGGCGAGTATAATAATACTTGCTGAAAGACGGACTATAGCTGATTTCACCATATTTACCTACAAAATTTGTTGTGAATATTGCTTTCATCTTAAATATTCATTAACATGGAAATAGATAGGTGGTGTCTAGTTTGATTATTGCAGATGGGTATGCTTATGAAGTGATCGAAAATGTGCGGGAAGGCTTTCAAGAAGATGCATTTATCGCACGATACTCAGATATATTGACGAAATATGATTATATTGTAGGGGACTGGGGTTACGGTCAGCTACGTTTAAAAGGATTTTTTGATGACAAAAATCAAAAATCCACGTTTGATACAAAAATTAGCACGATTCAAGACTATTTGTATGAATATTGTAATTTTGGATGCGCCTATTTTATAGTTCATAAAACAGGCCGTGCACCAGAGCAAAAGAAGGAACCAATAATCGCACAACAAACTGAGGCAGAAGAGCCAGTAGAAACAGTTGAATAACGAACAAAAGAGGAGGCGTTGTATAGCGCCCCCTCTTTTTTAGCTTAATAGTTCACGCAAGTATTCTCGTAAGTCTTCCGTCTCTTCTTCTGTACGGTTATATACATGCTCTAAATAACCTGGCTCTTCCACATCATCTGCTCCAATGATGGCAAAACGCCCAAACTGAATATCAAGGACGAGCACTTTTCCGAAAAAGCGACTACTTTGTAATATGGCTAAATCATAACGCTGTGTTTTTCCGGCAAAGCTGACGAAGCGCGTTTTTGTATCTTCTACATCATCATATAAGAAAAATCTTTCCATTTTGTTTTGTACCCCTTCCATCTCTAAAGAATATGGTACTATATAAAGGAAAACACTATCAACTTTTATTGATTGAATGGAGGCTTTATCTATGTACTTCGTAGATAGAAATAAAATTACAAACAACTTAGCACACTTGGACGAATTATTGTCGATCTTTGAATCGACAGAAAACTGGTTAGCAGATGATATTCATAAGCTGGCATTACAGCGTATCGCCCATAATGTAATGGAAGCGATGATGGATGTAGGAAACCTGGTGATTGACGGTTTTATTATGCGTGACCCTGGAAGTTACGAAGACATTATCGATATTTTCGTTGATGAAAAAGTGATTACAGAAGAGATGGATGCACCATTAAAAACGGTTGTCGGCTTACGCAAAATGATCGTTCGTGAATTTATCGCTGTAGATAGTGAAGAAATTTTAAATGTATTAACAGCAAACTTAAATATACTAAAGCAATTTTCCCCAAAAGTTCACGATTACTTAACGAATGAATTAGGACCAGTTTCAGCATTCTTACCAGAGGATCAGGCATAATGTTCCCATATAAAGCGTATTGCTTTGATTTGGATGGGACAATCTATCGTGGGAAAGAAGCGATCGATTCTGCCGTAAAATTTGTTCATTTACTGCAGAACGAAGGAATTGAGCCGTATTATTTAACGAACAATTCATCGAAAACCCGTGAAAGACTGCAGCAAGTTTTACAAGATATAGGCGTGGATGCACCCCTTGATCATATTTATTCAAGTTCACTTGCAACGGCAGCCTATGTTGCAAAAATGAGTAGTAATAAAAAAGTAAATGTAGTCGGTGAATTGGGCATTCGTACTGCTTTAATCGAGCAAGGATTAGAAATTACCGATGAACAAAGCGATGTTCTTGTAATGGGCATTGACCGTCAAATCTCGTATGAGAAACTTGTAAAAGCATGTGACTATGTACAGAATGGTGCAAAGCTTATTGGAACAAATGGCGATATTAAATTTCCGAACGAAAGCGGTTTTACTCCCGGGAATGGATCATTTGTTCAATTAGTTGCAAATGTATCCGGAGTTACACCGACCTTTGTTGGGAAACCATCACCGGTAATGCTGCAAATCATTGCTGAAGAGCATCACTTTGAAAAGAGTGAAATGGTCATGGTCGGGGACAACTATGATACCGATATTTTGTGTGGAATAAACTTCGGTTGTAATACAATTCATGTCAATACGGGTGTTACGCCTACTGAGATTGTAAAAAAACAAGCAAAGTTGCCTAATTATTGTGTAGAAAATTTGTTGGAACTTATTAAATAAACAAAAAGAAATCCGGTGTGGGTCGTTTACCACAACGGATTTTCTTCTATATATTCATAAATGCGCTTCGTCAGCTCTTCTGGAGTATCCGCCTCAACTATATCCCCGTTCACAACAGCATAAAAGTTTTCGGCGCATTTTGTGCAGTAGCTTAAGCAGCCATATTCCAATACATCAATATCAGGATCTTGCTCCAGTTGTTCATATGTTTGTTGCGCACCATTTGCTAAATTACTAATGCAAAATTCGACTAATGGATTTAACATGTTGTCACCTCACTATTAGCAATCCTACTTTTTTTTGCTGAAAACGTCAATTTCTCTGATTTAATAACTTTCGGCTGATGTTTGAAAATCCTTGCGATCCTTTATAATGAAATGGCATCATTAACTTATGTGAATTTATTCACAAAATATCATTTAATATATTGTGAAACTTATCACAAACAGTTATAATACTTATGGAAACTTTGTGAACACAATTATGATGCCTAGCAGCTTCGTAATTGATTACTTACAGATATGAGGGAATATGCTATGCAAAAGTTAGTATTATTAGGTGGCGGATACGGAAATATGCGAATTCTACTTCGTCTATTGCCAAGCTTACCAGCGGATGTAGAAATTACATTGGTTGATCGTACACCATTCCATAGTTTGAAAACAGAATTCTATGCACTTGCTGCAGGTACATCAACAGATAAGGAAATCCGAGTTGCGTTTCCGGAACATGAGCGCTTAAAATGCGTTTACGGAGAAGTAGTACGTATCGACCGTGAAGATAAAAAAATTTATTTAGGTGACGGCGAGGAGCTTTCCTATGACCAGCTTGTAATTGGTTTAGGTTGTATTGATAAATACCATGGAGTGCCGGGTGCCGATGAATTCACATATAGTATTCAAACAATCGCCAAATCACGTAAAACTTTCGAAAAAGTATGCGGATTGGCTCCAGGTTCGACGGTTGCCATTATTGGTGCAGGTCTTTCAGGAATCGAGCTTGCGAGTGAACTACGTGAAAGCCGTTCTGATTTAAAAATTAAATTATTTGACCGTTCTCACCGTATTTTACGTGATTTCCCGGAAAAGCTAAGTGAGTATATTAAGTCCTGGTTTATTAAACATAACGTCGATGTAATCGCAGAATCGAATATTACGCGCGTTGAAGAAGGACGTTTATACAACCATGATGAAGTAATTGAAGCTGACGTAATCGTATGGACAGCTGGTGTACAGCCTGTGAAAATCGTTCGTGAACTGGATGTTGAAAAAGATAAATTCAATCGTCCGATTATTACGGATCATTATCATGTAGTTGGGGATGAAAATGTATTTGTAGTTGGAGATTGTGCTTCTTCACATTTACCTCCAACAGCGCAATTGGCAGAAGAACAAGGCGAACGTATCGTTAAAGTTTTAAAAATGCGCTGGAAAGGCGAGCCGCTTCCAGAAAAGCTTTCAGAAATCAAAATGAAAGGCTTTATGGGCTCCCTTGGGAAAAAGCAAGGCTTCGTTCATCTGGCGGATACAACTGTAACAGGACGCATTGCACGCCTTATGAAGTCGGGTCTGCTTTGGTACTACAAAAAGCAAAACGAAAACTAAAAATTGATCATCCCTGTAAAGGAATTCAATTTGACTTTAAAACAAAAAATTCAATTTCCTCGAGGAGAAAATTGAATTTTTTGTTATGTTAATATTTTTACTCTTCAGTTGGTACAAAACCTGCCGTTTCTAACGCTGTAAATACAGGCTTAATCTGCACATAGCCTTCACCAACTACTTCATCATTTACTAAAACTAAAGGGTAGAAAAATTCATCTTCTTGAATACGGTTTGCATAATCTTGATCACGTTCATTATCAATTACACCTTCAATATCGATATAGCGGATAGTAAACGGCTGTTCCGGATATTTTCGTGAAATTGCAGCTTGGAGCCATTCATATGTATCTTTGGAAGATGGTGCATTTACACAGCTGGCACAGATGATGTCAGCGCCGAATACTTCTATAACTGGATGAGATTGTGACATAGGAATTCCAACCTTTCGTGATTCAATAATGGATTTTTTTGCTCCTTCACATTATAATGATTTTAATGAAGGGAGTCGAGCAAAATGACAGAAACAGAACAATATGCACAAGTACAAGAAGTTTTAGATAAATTACGTCCGTTCTTATTACGTGACGGCGGAGACTGTGAATTGGTAGATATTGAAGAAGGTATCGTAAAATTGCGTTTATTAGGCGCATGCGGTAGCTGCCCAAGTTCTACAATCACATTAAAAGCAGGTATCGAACGTGCTCTTTTAGAAGAAGTGCCGGGTATCGTCGAAGTAGAACAAGTTTTCTAATTCAAGACTACAGAGCTGCCAAGAAAGTTTTTACTTACTTGGCAGCTCTTTTTTATTGGGCTATTTTACCGCGCTCTTGACGAACTAATTCCCATTGCTCTTTTGCCATATTAACGAGTTTAGCTTCTCCGCCTACACGTTGACTTTCAATTACACGTGAAAAGAAGCGTGTTGCATTTTCATAATCGCCAAGGCGACGGGACAACTCGGCGATCATATACACTATCCGTACACTGGACATTGTTGTGCCAGCATAATCTTCCGTCGAATAGCTTTCCATATAATGATCGCGTGCCAGTTTTAAAAAGCGCTGTTCCTGTGTATTATTTTTTAATGATCGATATAACCACGCCAACCGCAATGCCAAGCCTGATGTAATAACAAATTTTTCTTTTTTTATTGTTGCGCAAAACAATGCCAGTTTGTATGTTTGAATGGCCTCAAAAATAGAACGCTCATTACTGAAACTGTGCGGTACCCAATGACTGCAAATTTTTTCATTGATTTGTTCTTTCACACCTGGAGCAAAATATTTACTGAAGTCTTCCGTAAACGAAAACCCACAATGCTGACAAACAAATACATTATAATATAATGCATTCACGTAATTGTCTGTATAGACTGGTTGAAAGTCGGATGCTGTATGCTCTATTTTTATGGACTTGGTACGAACTTTTAGTGTAGAAAAATTTTTCTTGCAATGAATACAGTTCACTGTCTTATCGTAAAATGGGGAAATTTCCATAAAGGTTCATACCTTTCGTTTAATTATGTTCCTTTATTATAGCAAGGAAAATTAAAAAAATGTGATTAATATACCGAATTGATGTGAAATTTTTAGGTATTTTCTCCTTATAAGTTTTTACTCAATGCAGGAATATAATCAGGTAGAGCAGTTTTGTTGTCAGATAGGTTTTACAATTGATATGATAAATAAAAGAAAGTAGGTGACTGGAATGGCAAGTGAAAAACAAGTAATCATTTTAACAGAAGCGGCCTCATTTCAAGTCAAAGAAATGATGGTTCAAAACGAAGAAGAAAATGCGAGCCTGCGTGTAGCCGTAAAAGGCGGAGGCTGTAGTGGTCTTTCATACGGAATGGCATTCGAGCAAACAATTAATGATGACGACTTCGTTGACAGCCAACACGGCATTCAAATTATCGTATCAAAAGAAGATGCGGGTATTTTACAAGACACGAAAATCGATTTTAAACAATCATTAATGGGTGGCGGTTTCACAATCGACAACCCGAACGCACTTGCTTCATGCGGCTGCGGCACAAGCTTTAAAGCGGCAGCACGTCCGGCAGTAGAGCAACCATGTGAATAAAATGTAACCAATCTCGAAACCTTTAGCAGTGAACTTCCGCTAAAGGTTTTTTTCATGGGCATTTTGTTTCCGATTAGCAGAATAAATTATCATAATTTTAAAACTTATATTTCCTATAAAATAACTATGTTTTATTGGATGGTTTTGTATTATTATAAAGTTTGAATTATTATAGATTTATCACCATACTGCTAGGGGGCTTTTTTAAATGAGTGTTTTAGAATTACTGGATAAGTTAGATCAAATCGAAATTTTATATGAGCCAATCTATAGTGCAGATGGACATCGCATTGTGGCATATGAAGCAATAGGCCAAGTGGAAAGTGAAAATGAAAAAGAGCCGATCAACATCGAGCAATTTACATATGAAAAAGACGTACCGGCAGAAATCAGAGCAGAAATCGAGCAAATTTTTGTTCGCAGATCGTTGCAAAATGTTGCCCATTTAATTGATGATGTCGGTTTGTATATTCCGTGCAACCCTGAATTGCTTCTGCTGGATTTTGGGGAAAGTTATTTTACGATGCTGAAAGAAACAGTCGCTGAATCGAACCTCCGAAATATTACCCTTGTTATGACGGAACATCTTTACGAAGGGGAAATGAGTCAGCTGCAGCATTTAATTCGCTATATTAAAACATATGGCATCAAAATTGCATTGGCGGATGTCGGCTCACAAACACAGCTTGAAAATATTTTACTGCTTGAACCAGCTATTCTTAAAATCAATGTCGGCCAGTTGAACTATAATTTATGGGGTGCACAAAACCATGCGTTTTCAACAATCCGGACACTCGCTGTGAAGATGGGGACCCAATTATTAGTCGAAAATATTGAAACGGTCTATCAGTTACAGCACGGCTGGAAAAACGGTACCCGTTATTTCAAAGGGCCATATTTGCAACTGCCGCATAAAGAGCTGCAAGTACGCGATTCTTTAAAAGAACGTTTCCGCAAAGATTGTGAACAGTTTATTGCGACTGAAAAGAAACTGCTTCTGCAAAAATATGAAGAAATGAAACGTCTTGAACGGATGATTTGTTCAACAGTCGATCAAATCAATCCATCCACTTCACAGATTGATAAACTGATGCAGCTGGCAAACTCTCTGGAAAACTGCGCGTTTCGTATTTATATTTGTGACAGCAATGGTTTCCAAACATCCCCGAATATCCGATGGAATGATGGTAAATGGGAAAAGCAAGAAAAAATCATCGGTAAAAACTGGAGCTGGCGACCATACTTTTTGCTGAACATTATTAAAATGACAAAAGACAATAAAGGCGAGTTGTCTTCCGTTTACAGCGATATCGAAACAGGCGAGTTGACACGAACGTATTCAATGGCTATTTCAAATGAAGAGTTTTTGTTTATTGATATAAAATACGATTACTTATATGAACATAATATTGTCAATTGACGGCATGAATAATATCCATATGTTTGAAATCATTCAGTAAAAACGCTACTATTATTATAGTATTTCAGTAAAAAACCGTTTACTGGCGTTCTATAAAATTAGCAAACAGATTTATAGTGCCGGTTCATTAAAATGAAGGGGTTTGATTGAATGAAGAGACCGACAATTTTAGTATTGGGCGCAGGGTACGGAGGATTAACAACGATTGTAAATCTTCAAAAATTAATCAATACAAATGAAGCAGAAATTATTTTAGTGAACAAGAACGACTATCATTATGAAACAACTTGGCTGCATGAAGTAGGAGCAGGTACGATTTCTCCGGATAAAGCACGTTATCCGATTTCAAAAGTTATTAATCACAATGTAAAATTCGTCATTGCCAATGTAGAAAACATTGATGTCCATACAAAGAAAGTAGAAACATCAGCCGGTGAGTTTTCGTACGACTACTTAGTAATCGGCTTAGGCTTCGAAGGGGAAACATTCGGTATTCCTGGTTTGAAAGAACATGCATTATCATTGACGAATATTAATACCGCACGCCAAGTTCGTGAGCATATCGAGTATCAGTTTGCATCCTGGACATTGGATGAAGTGAAAGACGACAGTAAACTTACGATTGTCGTAGGTGGAGCGGGCTTTACAGGCATAGAATTTTTAGGGGAGCTCGGTAACCGGATTCCTGAGCTTTGCAGAGAATTTGATATTCCTCAGGATAAAGTACGTCTTCTTTGTGTGGAAGCAGCACCGACTGTATTACCTGGATTCGATCCGGAATTAGTTGATTATGCACAGGAACAATTGCGTAAAAAAGGTGTGGAATTTTCTATCGGCACACCGATTGTGGAAGCAACAGCAGAAGGTGTGAACATTAAAAAAGATGAAGAAAACACGGAATTCATTAAAGCCGGTACAGTTGTATGGGCTGCAGGAGTACGCGGAAATGCTTTAATCGAGTCTTCCGGTATTGAATCGAACCGTGCACGAATTGCAGTTCGGGAAGATATGCGCGCACCAGGCTTTGATGATGTCTTTGTAGTGGGAGACTGTGCATTTTTACTGAATGAGGAAACAGGCAGACCTTACCCGCCGACAGCTCAAATTGCGATGCAGCAAGGAGACATCATTGCCAAAAATATCAAACATCTAATGAATGATGAGCCGACAGAAGTATTTGCTTACGATGATAAGGGAGCTGTTTGCTCATTAGGTCAGGAAGATGCCATTGGAACAGCATTTGGCCGTAAATTTACAGGGAAGCCTGCATCAGCATTAAAGAAAGTCGTTGATGACCGCGCATTATATTTAGTCGGCGGTGTCGGCTTAACGTTGAAAAAAGGGAAATTCAAATTTATATAAACGAACTTCAAACTTGCAAACGAGAGTGTAACGCTTCCTTTGCAAGTTTTTTTATCAGTAGAGCAAAGGGGAATGTTAGTTATGAAAAAGGATCGAGGAAAAGTTTGGCTTGGAGTTGCAGCAATTGTTGAAAATTCAGCAGGAGAATGGCTGCTCGTGAAAAAAACATACGGGGGACTAAAAGGGGCCTGGTCTTTACCGGCAGGATTTGTACAGCCAGCCGAAACAGTGACGACGGCTGCGATGCGTGAAGTGTTGGAAGAGACGGGGATTCATTGCGAAGTAAAGGGACTTGTCGGCTTCCGTTCAGGTGTGATTCTGAATGATATTAGTGATAATATGGCGATATTTTATTGTAAGCCGGTCGATAATGACCAGCCTTTTACTTTGCAGGAAAGAGAAATCGGTGAAGCATGCTGGATGGCACCAAGTGAAATTATCCATCATGAACTGTCATCGGTTATGCTTAGAGAAATGGCAAACCAGCATGCGGCACAGCATATCCATCCGATTATTGAAGGTGTGAATCCCGGGGACGTTTTCGGTTATAGCGAATATCATCTGTTTTTCAAAAAATAACCGTTTTACATTATGAAGGGATTCTGACAATATTAGTATTCTATACGTTATTTTGGATGTTGAATTGAAAGGACCCGTTATATCATGTAAAATTATGATAGATTAATGGGGGTATACATAACATGAATGATGTTTCGCTAGTACAAGTAATCATTTCCGTCGTATTATTTTTTGTCATGTTTTTCGGTATCGGTTTTTTATTGAATATGTTATTGCGGATGACATGGTTGATGGCTATTGTCTATCCGGTTGTCGTAATTTTCATCATTGATGAAGTAAGCTTTTTGGATTATTTCTTTAAGGCAGGGACAGCCTTTCCAGCTTTAATCGATAAAGTTCAAGCATTAAAGATTGTTGATATTGTTATTTTATCTGGTGGTTTCGGCGGGGCGATCGTATCGGGCTTTGTTATGATTGCGCTGCGAAAAGCAGGATACCGCATGTTTTAGTCTGCTTCAGCGGAGTCCCGCAAAAAAATAAAGGGGTATGTTAAAAGCCGGTTTAGCCTTTAACATGCCCCTTTTTTTATAACACTTGAATGGTGTACCATAAAGCCGCAAAAACAATCCCTGCCAATCCCCCGATGAATACTTCGCTTTTTTTGTGACCTAATAATGTTTTTAAATCCTCTATTTTTTCCTGCTCATTCATTTCCGGCCAACGTTTAATTTCATCAAAAAACAAACGGAGATCGTGGCGCAGTTCGTTTAAAACGGCCGCGTGTTGTCCAGCCTGAAAGCGGACATGGCTCGCATCATACATGACGATTCCGGCCAGCATCGCTGCAACAGCGAAAGTCGGTGAATCAAATCCGGTCTCAATACCGACCGCCGTTGCAACACTTGTTACAGCTGCTGAATGGGAACTTGGCATTCCGCCGGTAGATGTCAGCAAGCTCCAATCCACTTTTTTTGTTACGATAAAATGAATCGGTACTTTTAAAATTTGCGCAAAAACAATCGCAAAAACCCCAAGCCAAAGCGGCGTATTTTGTAGAAGTTCGATAATTACACCTACTTTCTCCTCATTGCTATAATTATATCATTTTCCCTATAATCGTTTGAATTTAAACTTGCAGAAAAATAAAAATTATTGGATGTTTCGTTACCCGAATTAAAAAATATTGTATATAATGAGACTATACATTAGGAGGTTTTTAATTATGAATATTGAATCAGCAGCAAAAACGTTTGAAACACAAACTTCTGAAACATTGATTATCGGAGTACAAAAACACCGTGAACAAATGAAAAACTGGCCGGCGTTCAGTGATTTTTATGGAGATATCATTGACACATGGCTGCATGCAGGCGAAATTTCATCGGATGCAAAAAAAATTACGAAATTGCCGTATTCAGGCAGTCACTCTTCACTAAAGCGTATTTACTTTGTCGGTCTTGGCGAACGCAAAAATATAACAGCAAACGAATTACGTGAAGTATTCGCAGCAGTCGGGAAAGAACTGAAGGCATCTAAAGTAAGCGATGCGGCAGTTTGGGTAGAATCGTTTACAACAGATCAGCTGGAAGAGGCGGAAGTTGCATATTTAGCTGGTGAAGGTTTGAATTTAGGCTATTATTCAGTACAAAATTACAAAACATCTTCAAATGAGCCGAAAACATATTTCGATCAAATTCAATTTGTTACAGAAGCGAATATGGAAGATGTGATCGGTAATTTCGAAGTAGGGAAAATTTATGCGGATGCGGTAAATGAAGCGCGTACCTTAATCAACTTGCCTCCTAATTTACTGACAGCAAGTGATTTGGCGGATTATGCAACAGAGCTTGCCAATATTTACGGTTTAGAGGTTGAGATTTTAAACAAAGCACAAATGGAAGAACTGGGTATGGGCGGTATTTTATCTGTCAATAAAGGTTCTGTAGAAGAGCCGCGCTTAATCACATTGAAATATAAAGGGAAACCGGAATGGGAAGATGTGATCGGATTTGTCGGAAAAGGAGTAACATACGATACGGGCGGTTACTCATTAAAACCGCGTGAAGGCATGGTCGGCATGAAAGGTGATATGGGCGGTGCAGCTGCTGTTCTCGGTGCAATGCGCATTATCGGTGAAACACGCCCGAAACAAAATGTCGTTGCCGTAATCGGTTCTACAGACAATATGGTTTCAGGTGAAGCATTTAAACCGGATGATGTTATTACGATGTACAACGGCAAAACGGTTGAAGTACTAAATACAGATGCGGAAGGCCGTTTAGTATTGGCAGATGCTATGACATATGCAAAACAGCAAGGTGCCAACTATTTAATCGATGTGGCGACATTAACGGGCGGAGTAATCGTTGCGCTGGGCAAAGATAAAACAGGTGCTTTAACAAATAACGAGGAATTCTTCGAAGAGTTTATGGGTGCGGCACTTGAAACAGGCGAGTTCGTATGGCGCTTACCATTAACAGAAAGCGATAAAAAGCGTATCCGTAAATCAGAAGTGGCAGATTTAAACAACTCGCCCGGTCGTGACGGCCATATGATTTTCGGCGGCGGCTTCGTTGGAGAGTTTGCAGAAGGAACACCTTGGGTTCACCTTGATATTGCAGGGACTTCCGATGCGGATGCACCGCATGCATTAGGACCAAAAGGTGGCACGGGTGCGATGGTGCGTACTTTGGCAACACTGGTAGAACTGCGCGATAACTAATCAATTTGACAGGATGCTTTGCAATGAAAAACTTGCAAGGCATCTTTTTCATTTTTAGGCGGGTGACTAGCGGCTCCCATAATTATGAATACACTATTCATAAGGGAGGAGGACATGAACATGGTTAATCGCAATCGTCACTATAATCCAGGTTTTGGATTCGGCTATCCATTCGGGGTTCCGTTTTTAGGGAGTTTTTTAGGAGGTTTTTTAGGAGGTTCATTGAATAACCGTTACGGGCCATATCCGCCGTATTATCCACCGTATCCGCCTAATTACTACTATCCGCCGTATTATCCGCGCTATCCTAGACGCTACTGGTAAGAATGCTGCGCGTGAATAAGGAGAGGCTTGCCCGTCCCCTCATAGTTAGCTATGATGAGAAAAAGAAATATTACGAGTTTTGAGGGACCAAAATTATGAAAAATCCTTATTTATATGGCTACTTACCATTCATTACAATAATATTATTCAGTTTTTCATTCAGTATGCTAGCCATATCAGAATCGTTACAGCTGCTTCGTGCAATCGGTGTCTATAATGGAATGCGTGAATTTTTATCGGATCTGGAGCTGCGTTTCGTATTACTGATTGTATTTGTACTACTATTTTTCATGATTTTTTCTGCATTGAAGCTGATCGGGGAGACGATTCATGAGCTTGGGATGCTGTTCTTCTCAAAAGATAAAGAAGGGCAAACCATCCATGCAGCACGCGGTGGATATGTCATCTTTTTTTTGGGAGCATTTGTTTCGGTAATCGGGAGTCAATCCTTACCGATTTTAGTCGGCATCTTTATGTTCACGATTTTTTGTTATTTTATTTACAACGTTTATAAGAAGAGTCAGTATATGTCCATTCCAGGTGTGATCGGGTTAATCTTTTATGAAGTACTGACCTGGTTTCTATTATTGGCTCTCGTCATCTATGCCGTTATTAAGCTGTATAACGGAATTCTTGCGAGCTTGCCGTTCGCATAGTATAAAAAAAGCTTGTTAGGATTTTAGCGGGGGAGGTGCGCTATTTAAAACTAACAAGCTTTTTTTATTCTGTTATTGCATTGAATATAGAAAAGTGAATTTTTGCACGTTCGATTGCTTCCATTGAACGGGGCTGATCATAGCCGATCCAAACGGCAGCCGTATAGTCATTCGTCAATCCGGCAACCCAATAATCTTTAAATTCGTTCGTCGTTCCGGTTTTGGCCCCGATATAGCCGGATGAGCTATAAAGACCTCTTCCTGTTCCGGTAGCCACTGTTTCATTTAAAAGACTGCGCATCGTTTTCGTTGTGGATGCAGACCATATTTCCTCACGTTTATGCGGCCAGCTAAAAATCGTTTCTCCTTTTAAATCCGTTACTTTACGTATGCTGTGAACAGGCACATAATAACCGTCGATAAAGCTGGAATATGCATCGGCCATTTCCAGTGAAGTAACCCCATATGTTAATCCCCCTAATGCTGCAGCAAATGTGCGGTCTTTTTCTATGATTGATTCAAAACTGAACCGGTTAATATAACGAAATGCTGTCTCAACCCCTACGGAATTAAACAATCGTAAAGCACTTGTATTAACACTGTTTTTGAAAGCTGTTTCCACAGTGATATTGTTGTACCATATTCGTCCATAGTTGTCCGGACAGAAATTCCCGACACAGTACGGACCGCCATTTACGACCGAGTATTGTGTTGCGGAAGTTTCTTCAAAGTAAGGGGCAAACACACTGATCGGCTTAAATGCAGAACCCGGCTGTCTTGGAGATTGGAATGCCCGGTGCAAATCATGCTTTTTATAGTCCTTCCCGCCAAAAATACTGATCACTTCACGTGTATCATTATCGATAATCGCTGCACTTGCCTGTAGATCGGTCTTCGGTAAAATCCGGTTGATGGCCGCTTCATCCTGTCGCTGTTTCTCAGGTTGCAGTGCAGTATATACATGAACACCTTGACGTAAAATTGCGTCCGTTTTTTTCTTCAGCTCTAACTGCAGAAATTCCTTTTCCATTTTATCGGGTGTATTGTCAATCTTTTCGCGGTAACCCGTCTGATCGGCAATAAGCCATTTCAGCTCCTGCAAAACGAATGTACTGTAGCTCGGATACTGCTGTGCTTTTTGTTTTATATTTAATTGAATCGGTTCTTTTTTATACGTTTTTGCTTCATCAGCTGTAATAACCCCATGCTCAGTCAGTTTATCGATTAACCGTTCCTGTCTGCTTTTTGTATTTTCGAAATGCACGACCGGATCATATAATGTGGGATTGTTCGGAATAGCCGATATAAAAGCGATTTCGGGAATGGAAAGTTTTGATAACGGCCGATTGAAATAATAAGTGGACGCAGCTCCGATTCCATATACTTGATTGCTGAAATACATTTCATTTAAATACATCTCAAAAATTTCGTCTTTGGAAAATGATTTCTCGATTTCGTAGGCGTAAAAAAGTTCCATCAATTTCCGCTCATATGTTTTGTCCGTCGTTAAATAACGCATACGGACAAGCTGCTGTGTAATGGTGGAACCACCCTGCTGGATGGACTGCTCCGAATTATTTGCGATGAGGGCACGGGCAATTGCACTTACATCAAAACCGATATGTTCATAAAAACTTTCATCTTCACTGTATATAAATAATTGTTTTGCAATTTCAGGGACTTCATCCAGCACAAGCGGCTGTGACCATTCGGTATATTCTTCACTGAAAATTTTGCTGTTTGCATCGTATAAAGTAATGGGCGATGTGGAAGTTACTTCAGGGAGCTCAACCGATTTCTTGATTAATTGTTCATACTGCTCCGCTTTGGCCAATTCTTTCCAAGCCGCATTTCCGATCAGAAGAAGTAAAGGGACGCTACATAAAATGACAATGTAGCCAAAAAGTTGTTTCATGGATTATTGGCCCCCAAATAGGATATTCATTAAAATTATCCAAACAAAAAACAACAAAATGAAAACGTATTAAGCGTAATCATCTGTTGTTTTTTAAAGAATACCATATATACATTGAACATTTAAGCATGTTTTTTCAACATCTCGTCCATATATTGCGTCGGAAGCTTTTTCAAAAAGGACATTATGACAAAGCCGATTAAAAATAATAGGCCGGTCGTATAAAATACGGAATGAATTCCGCCAAAGCTTGCAACAACCCCGCCTAGTACCGGTCCGATAATATTGCCGAAGAAACGGAAACTCTGGTTGTAGCCCATAATTTCGCCCTGTACTTCAATCGGTGCTTCACGGCGAATAAGCGCGGACGTAATCGGAATAAGACCGCCGGATATAATACCGAATAAGAACCGGAGTATGATAAGCTGCCATAACTCTGTAACGAATGCCTGTGGAATGATGAAAACGACGGCAAGGATTAACAAGTAAGATAAAATTCGTTCATATCCGTAATGGTCGGCCAATTTCCCCCAAAATCTCGCAAAACATATATTACCAAGCCCTGCAGCACTAAAGGTAATACCGGCGAGCATGGCCACTTCCTGAGAAGGGGTAAGTTCGGATACGTAAAGGGACAGCAATGGCTGAATACTAAAGTTCCCGATCTGAATGAGTGAAGTGACGAACATTACATTTAATATAAGGCGATGATGGAAAATTGCCCAAATGACATTTCTGCGTGAATAAATTTCATTTTTAACTTTGCGGATAATGGTCGGTTCATGAATGCCGAAAATAATAATGATTGCCGCAATCGTAATCGTGACCGCTGTAATGAGGAAGGTGTACTTGAATCCGAAAGTATCTGCCATCAAGCCTCCTAATACAGGGCCGAATAATGTTCCGCCAACACTGCCCATCTGCAATGTCCCGAGCGTTTTCCCGGCCACTTCTTTCGGAGTATGCTTACTGATGAACGCAATGGAAGTAGGGATAAAGCCGGTTACAACACCCATCGCAAGCCTCAGTAAAAAGAACTGCTCGACATTTTGAACATAACCCATTAAAAAGATACTTAACCCAACGCCGAAGCAGTTGATGATCATGATCGGCTTGTACCCGTATTTGTCAGCAATCCGCCCCCAAATCGGAGACATCAAAAATGCAGTAATAAAGGTTGCGGCAAAGATAATTCCTGCCCATGTCTGGACATAGTCATCCGAAAAATCACCGAGTGTATCGATATATAAAGACAAGAACGGCATAATCATCGTAACAGAGGCCGCAACAATGAAGTTTGATATTAAAATGATAATGAAATTATGTCTCATATTTTTCTTCAAAATATCACTTTCTTCCTTTTTATTTAATATTTAGTATAACTTATTTCGTATTACGAAGGAAGTTCTCCGCAAGTTATTGGCTTAAAATATTAGAGTTATGGTAAACTTGGACTTGGTATTAAAGGGGAAGTTTGGTTTCTATACCTATACCCATCCATTCCACAATTTATTTAAAGGAGAGACAAAAATGTTTCCACAATTATCGAAAGAATTAAATCCAGGCGAAGTAATGGTAGAAATGAACACAACTATGGGTTCAATCAAAATTAAATTATTCCCGGAGCACGCACCAAAAACAGTTGAAAACTTTTTAGGTCATGCAAAATCAGGTTACTATAACGGTATTATCTTCCACCGTGTAATTCCGAACTTCATGGTTCAAGGTGGCGATCCTACTGGTACTGGTATGGGCGGCGAATCTATTTGGGGCGGTACATTCGAAGATGAGTGTGTACCTGAACTAATGAACATCCGCGGTGCATTATCAATGGCCAATGCAGGACCTGGTACGAACGGTTCTCAATTCTTCATCGTTCAAGCACCTCAAGTCGAAGTATCTATGCTAAAACAGATGGAAGTGCGCGGCTGGTCAAAAGAAGAAGTAGAGTTTTACAAACAAAACGGCGGTACGCCATGGTTAGACGGCAAGCATACAGTATTTGGCCAAGTTGTTGAAGGTATGGATGTTGTTGACAATATTGTTAAAGTTGACCGAAATATGCACGATAAGCCTAAAGAAGATGTTAAGATTGAGTCAATCACAGTAATTGACTAATTTTTAAAGGACGTGTGGGCAAGTGAACCAATTTTTAATGAATTTCTCTGGTGGCTTTTTATATTTCCCGGAAGACAAGTCATTGTATCTTCCCGCTGCAATTGAATTCGCAATACTACTGATTATTGTTTTTGTTACATTCCGGTTCGTCCGCCGCATCGCTGCTCGCCAGGCTGCACAGGCTAAAATTTTAGAAGAACGCGCATTAAAAGAACGTGATGCGCGTATCACTAAAGAAAACGCTAAGGAAGAATTATAAAAACAATAATCAAAATGATGCAATAGAAGAAGGGGCAGTCCGGAAATTATTAATTCCGGGCTGCCCCTTTTACATGCTTATTCGAATGTAGCCATCGTTCGTTTAATGCGTTCAACCCCGTCCTGCAACAGTTCAAATGGACAAGCAACATTTATACGTAAGAAGCCTCTTCCTGCTTCCCCGTATTTTGTCCCTGGATCTAACGCAACTTGTCCTACCGATAGAAGACGTGCCATTAGTTCCTTTTCTTCGATTCCTGTCTTGCGGTAGTCAATCCACATTAAATATGTTGCATCTGGAATCTCCACTTTAAGTCCTTCAATAGCGTTTAATTCCTTCACAACATATTCCATATTGTTTTTTAAATAAATAAGAAGATCGTCCAACCAGGCTGCCCCTTCTGTGTAGACAGCTTTTACAGCAGTCGAAGCAAATGTATTTAAACCTAAATTCCCGTGAGCCTGTGTATTTTTTTCGATTGCCGTAAATAGTTTTCGGTCTGGCGCTACAATCATAGCGGCATGAATACCTGCAATATTAAACGTTTTAGTTGGGGCAATACATGTGATGATTTTTGCCTCGGTTGCATTCGCTAATGTTAGGACAGGTGTATACGATTTTTGAATTGAAATATCGGCATGGATTTCATCGGATAATAGATACACATCATATTGAATACATAGCGCAACTAACTGTTCCAGCTCTTCCAGGCTCCATACAATACCGATAGGATTATGCGGATTACATAAAACAAACAGTTTAATACCGGAGCGGAATATTTCTTCAAGCTCCTCAAAATTCATCGTATAATGACCGTCTTGTTCGGTTAATTCACATGTCACGACTTCGCGTTTCTGAGCAGCCGGTACATTTGTGAATGGAGGATACGCTGGAGTGGACATTCCGATTTTATCGCCAGCCTCTGTAAAGGTTTCGATAACGGTCGCGATTGCCGGGACAACACCCGGCTGGAAAATAATCGTGTTTGAATCAATCGTCCATTGATGGCGAGTATTATACCAGTGAACAATCGAATTTTTTACATCATCATCGGCAAAAGTATAGCCGAAGATAGGATGCTCTAATCGAGTTTTTAACGCTTCTGTTAAAGCAGCAGGCGGAGGGAAGTCCATATCTGCTACCCACATCGGCAGTAATTCTGTTGTATCTTTCAAATTGTAAACGACATTCATCATATCCCATTTTACAGATGCGGAACTGCGACGCTCATGAACTTTATTAAAAATAGACATTTGAACCCTCTTTTCTTATGCTTTCTTTCAGATTATGGTATCATACTAACTATTATAAGAGGTAGTAAGGTGAATCAAATGGATAATATTGAAATGAATCAAAAGTGTGTACATTTATTGGAGCAGTGGGATCCTTTTAGCTACGGTTCCGAAAGTTATGCTACTGAAACGGCAGATGTTGTCGCTGCGCTTCAAAATATTGACGATCCAACAACATTGGCGAAAGTCATTCAAAGAGTTTATGAATACTCTTTTGAACAATGGATTCCTTTTGAGCAATGTGTTGCCATCGCATATAAATTAATTGCCGTAAAATTCGAAGCGAAGTGTATTATATAAAAATGCAGGCGACCTGTAGTTGAGGTCGCCCGCATTTTAATGTAATCCGTCGATTAAGTTAGAAACCGGTACTTCCAAAACAGTCGATAAAATCAAAATGGTTTGGGTTGAAGGAATTCGCTCACCGTTTTCGTAGGCTGTCAGTTTTTCAATACTTACTTGTGTTCGTAATGAAAGCTCTTCAATTGATAAATTCTTTTCCGAACGTAAAGTTTTCAACTGTTCCTGAAACTGCAATTTCATTTCCCATCTCCTCCCCGTATGTTTACTATCATATGAACAACAACTTATAAAGTCCTCTTAATTGTAAAAATAAAAAAACTTGTCCGAATTTAATCGAACAAGTTTTTCAAGTTTAACTAAAGAACACCTTATTAATAAAGATAGCCGCAATTGAAAGTGGGGCTACATAGCGTACAATGAACAGCCAGCAATTATAAACAGCTGGTGATGCCATCATTTCTTCTCGAGAAATTTTCTTTGAATAATAATATCCGGCAAAAATAGAAGTTAAAAATGCACCGATCGGCATTAAAATCGCGCTCGTTACATAATCGACAAAGTCAAAAATGGAACGTTCAAAAATGGTGATATCCGATAAAATTCCGAATGATAAAGCACTCGGGATACCGATGACAAAAATAATTGATGCTAATAACCAAGATGCTTTTTTACGCTGGGCAGTTTTTTCCCGAATACCTATTGAAACGACAACTTCCAGCAAGGCAATCGCTGATGTGACTGTCGCAAACAGAAGTAAGATGAAAAATACGAGCAATAAAAATCCGCCAAATGGCAATTGCTCAAAAACAGCTGGAATCATAATAAATACTAAGCCCGGTCCTTCTGTAGGAGAGAAGCCTAATGCGAATACAGCAGGGAATATTACAAGGCCCGCCAATAAAGAAATCGCGATATTCATACTTGCTACATTAACTGCAGAAGTAACAATTTTTTCTTTCTTAGATAAATAAGATGCGTATGTTATCATTGCCGCAACTCCAATACTAAGAGAGAAGAATGCCTGCCCTAACGCTAACATTAACGTATCGCCATTCAAGTATGACCAGTCTGGAATGAACATGAACTTAACGCCTTCCATCGCACCATCCAATGTAATGGAACGGATAAACAGCAAAATGAAAAATAAAAATAAAATCGGCATCATCCATTTACTTGCTGTTTCAATCCCGTTTTTAATCCCGGCTTGTACAATAAATAATGTCAGAAGCATAAAAGCAGCTTGTGCGATTAACACTTCCCATGGATTGGAAATAATATCTGAAAACAAAGTGCTGAAATTAACCCCTTGGCCTGTAAGTGAAAAACTAACAGCCCGAAGTATATAGCTTAAGATCCATCCACCTACAACACTATAGAAGGATAATATTAACCCGCACGCTACAAGACCGATCCAACCGATCATAAACCATGGTTTATTTGGAGCCTGCTCTTTAAAGGATGTAATCGGATCTTTTTGACCGCGTCGTCCGATCATAAATTCCGCAATCAATATCGGCAAACCAATTAAAACTGTACATATAACAAACAAAATAATAAATACACTGCCGCCATTCGTTCCCGCCATATAGGGGAACTTCCAAATCGCGCCAAGACCGATTGCACTTCCTGCCGCCGCAAGTATGAATCCTATCTTAGATGTAAATTGATCTCTAGATGACAAAACAAAACCTCCTCATATATATGCAATTACTCATTTTACAGTACGATTCACGTATTTAGCAAAAACTTTTGTGAATATATTTAATGCAAATATAGAAAAGGAAAAAATTTTCACATTTTTTTAAAAGGACTCCTATTTAATGACTTAAAAACGCTAGATTAAGGCGATTCTTTGTTACAACCCATCTCATATGTTATAATTTAACATGACATTTACGTATATACGAAAAGAAGGTAGGAACAAAGTATGGCAAAAAAAATTGAAGTGGGTGACGTGCTAACGGGTAAAGTGACAGGAATTCAACCATACGGAGCTTTTGTTGCTTTAGATGAATATACGCAGGGACTTGTGCATATTTCTGAAATCACATACGGTTTTGTGAAGGATGTAAGTGATTTTTTATCCGTGGGGGATGAAATACAAGTTAAAGTTCTGGATGTGGATACGGATCAAAAAAAAATAAGCTTATCGATACGCGAATTGCAGGAAGTACCGTTTCATCGAAAAAGGGATATGCCGCCACGGCGTACTTTGCAAGATCGGGTAGATGAAGTGGATGCGGACGGTTTTCAAATTTTAAAGGAAAAATTGAAAGATTGGATCGAACAATCTGGACATTAAGAAGGACATGTTCAATTTATTATTAAATAAGTTGAGCATGTTTTTTTATGGATAAATTAGGTCGTTTTTGAGCAAATTTAGTGAAAAAAGCGCTTTCTTCATTAATTATCAACGGAAATATTAAAAGTGTATAAAATGTGGCCAAATATTTAACAAACTCCGAATAAAGTATGTTACAATGTTGGCGGAAAGACCCAAATACATCAAAATTTAAAGAGGCGAATTATAAAATGGCTGAAAATTTGAACTTATTTACATCAACTCAAGAAGTAATTCATGAGGCATTAAATAAACTAGGCTATGATGAAGCAATGTATGAATTATTGAAAGAACCGGTTCGTATGTTGACTGTGCGTATTCCTGTAAAAATGGATGACGGTACGACAAAAGTATTTACTGGTTACCGTGCACAGCATAATGATGCAGTAGGTCCAACAAAAGGTGGCGTACGATTCCACCCGATGGTATCGGAAGAAGAAGTGAAAGCGCTTTCGATGTGGATGACATTAAAATGCGGCATTGTTGATCTTCCGTATGGTGGAGGTAAAGGCGGCGTTATTTGTGACCCACGCGAAATGTCAATGGGCGAAATTGAACGATTAAGTCGCGGCTATGTTCGTGCGATTAGTCAAGTAGTTGGTCCGACGAAAGATATTCCCGCACCAGACGTATTTACAAATGCTCAAATTATGGCTTGGATGATGGATGAGTACAGCCGTATGGATGAATTTAACTCGCCAGGATTCATTACAGGTAAACCAATCGTTCTTGGCGGTTCACAAGGTCGTGACCGTGCAACTGCAGAAGGTGTTACTATTGTTATCGAAGAAGCTGCGAAAAAACGCAACATCGATATTAAAGGTGCACGAGTGGTTATTCAAGGCTTCGGTAACGCAGGCAGTTTCTTAGCGAAGTTTATGAGTGATCTAGGTGCAAAAGTTATTGGTATTTCAGATGCACACGGAGCGATGCATGATCCGAACGGTTTGGATATCGATTACTTATTAGATCGCCGTGATTCATTTGGAACGGTTACGACATTGTTTGAAAATACAATTTCAAACAAAGAGCTTCTGGAACTGGATTGCGATATTTTAGTGCCTGCTGCCATTGAAAATCAAATTACAGCAGACAACGCACATCAAATTAAAGCGAACATCGTTGTAGAAGCAGCGAATGGTCCAACAACAGCTGAAGCGACAAAGATTTTAACAGAGCGCGGTATTCTTCTTGTGCCGGACGTTTTGGCATCTGCTGGTGGTGTAACAGTGTCTTACTTTGAATGGGTTCAAAACAATATGGGTTATTATTGGACGGAAGAAGAAGTACGTGAAAAATTATATTCAAAAATGACTGCTGCGTTTGAAAATGTCTATACAACAGCACAAAACCGCAATATTAATATGCGTTTAGCTGCTTATATGGTAGGTGTACGCCGCACTGCCGAGGCTTCTCGCTTCCGTGGATGGGTATAATCATTATATTATTAAGTCTCACTCCTATTTTATGGGAGTGGGACTTTTTTGAAAAATAGGGGGAACCATTGATGAACGAATTTTCATTCTACAATCCGGTAAAGATTCATTTTGGTAAAGGGAGTATCGAACATTTACGAAAAGAACTTCCTCAGTACGGCCAGAACATTTTAATTGTATATGGTGGAGGCAGTATTAAATCGAATGGTGTATACGATGATATTATGACCATTTTAAATGACTTGAATATGAACGTATTCGAATTATCAGGAGTCGAGCCAAACCCTCGTGTAGAAACAGCGCGTAAAGGTATTGAAATTTGTAAAGAAAATCAGATTGATATTGTATTAGCGGTAGGAGGCGGTTCGGTAATTGACTGCTCTAAATTAATCGTTGCAGGTGCAAAGGTGGAAGCGGACGCTTGGGATATCGTCACAAGAAAAGTGATGGCCACTGAAGCATTACCATTGGCGACTGTGTTAACACTGGCTGCAACAGCTTCTGAAATGAACTCAGGTTCGGTTATTACGAATTTAGAAACAAAAGAGAAGTATGGCTGGGGCAGTCCGGCAACTTTCCCGAAATTCTCGATTTTAGATCCGTCTTATACTTATTCAGTGCCGGCGAATCAAACGGTAAATGGTGTTGTTGATACGATGTCGCATATTTTTGAACAGTACTTCAACAATGCGACAAACACGCCGATTACAGATGAAATGAGCGAGGGGATTTTACGTACGCTGATTGATGTTGCGCCAAAAGCATTGAAAGATCCGTCCAACTACGAGCATCGTGAAACATTAATGCTTGCAGGAACAATCGGGTTAAACGGATTCCTTGCATTAGGTTCACGCGGGGACTGGGCAACACATAATATTGAGCATGCAGTTTCAGCGTATTATGATATTGCCCATGCAGGCGGCCTGGCTATCTTATTCCCGAACTGGATGAAACATAATTTACATGTGAACCCGGCCCGCTTTGCAAAGTTAGCCGTAAATGTATTCAATGTTGATCCGGCTAACAAAACAGAGGAACAGGTAGCATTGGAAGGTATTGATGCATTATCAGCATTCTGGACATCCCTTGGTGCTCCGAATCGCCTGGCTGACTACGAAATTGATGCGACATACTTCGAACAAATGGTAGAACATTGTCTGGTATATGGTCCATTCGGTAACTTCAACAAACTCGAAGCAGAGGATGTACGTAAAATTTTGGAAATGTCTTTATAAGAACGAGAAGAAAGGAAGCGGTCGGATAGTGGGACCAGCTTCCTTTTTACTTGATTCAATTAAATCATGCCTTTTTCTGATTCAGGTTTTGTAGCGATATGTGTCCAGCTGCGTTCGCCATTATCTTCATCAAACGCCATCGTAACTTTTGTTACACCTTTTTGGTTTAACAGCAATGTTGTTAAATGGTCACGTACATCATCTAAATAGGCGAGTGATAAATTCGGATCTGTCTCCGCAATAAGTTCAACATGTAAAAATTCGCCTTCTTTAATTACTTCTAGTCGTGCGATATCCGTTACATGCGGATCTTCCATAACGAGATTTCCGATATGCACAAGCATTTCCTCATCCGTTTCACCGATTGCACCACGCGCATTATCTAAAAAGACACGACCTACTACATAAAACATCATTAAACCGATGACCATTGAAATAAATCCTTCCAATCGGTAAAAGTCTGTAAAATACGCAATAACAATTGCTAAAAACGCCAGGACATTACCTGAAGTTGCCACTAAGTCTTCCATCCAAACAAGCTTTGTCGCCGGTTTTGCGCGCTTTAAATATTTTGCGGACTGGAGAATTGTAATCCCTTTAGGTTCTACACCAACTTCATGAAGCACTTCTTTTGCGGCTTTATTTAAAACAAATGCTTCCAAGATGATACCGATTGCCAATACACCAAGGGCAATCCAAATTCCGGATGATTCCGATGCAGGATGGATAAAATGATGCCATCCTTCTTTAATTGTTTCATATGAAAGAATTGCTACAATCAAAACGGCGCCCAGACAGACTAAGTTAACAATACGTCCGTATCCATTCGGGAATTTTGGAGTAGGAGCTTTTTTTGCTAGGGCAGAGCCTATGAATACGAAAAACTGGTTTGCGGCATCTCCGAAAGAGTGCATCATTTCGGCAAACATCGCAACATTTCCTGTAAAGAAGAATGCAATGCCTTTAATTGTTCCTAAAAATGTATTGACGAATGCTGCGAGTAAGGAAGGTTTATTACCATCCTTTAGTAATCTGAAAAATTCTCCCATTGCGTTTCCTCCATTAATCTAAATATTCGATTTTAATATTTACTACATAATCCAATTTCCGAAGCCGGTTATAAAGTTCGATAGTATGGTTCGTTTCGACGGTTGATAATCGTATATCTATTTCATGTAATAGTTTTTCGGTTAATGGTACATCTCGAATTGAGATATTATCGATATACATATCATGCTCCCTCAAATAATCGACGACATTTTTTATATTGTCTGCCTGGTCGGTATTAATAATTAAAGAAACTTCGCGCATTCTTAGGCGTTTTGGACCGAACCTCAATAGGAAGGGAGCAAGAAGTTCAATTCCCAATACGACAATAAGGACTGTAATAAATGCTTCAATATAAAACCCTGCCCCTACAGCAATTCCGATAGCAGCGGCGCCCCAAATCATGGCGGCTGTCGTTAGTCCGGTAATGCTGTCATTCCCCTTGCGCAAAATAACACCGGCACCCAAAAAACCAATACCGCTTACAATCTGCGCGGCTAAACGCAATGGATCCATTGTAATGTTAATATCGTCCCGTGCAGGAGTTGAATAGGCAGTCTCAATTGAGATGATCGTAAGTAAACAACTGAAGGTCGCGATCACTAAACTTGTCTTTAAACCGACTGGCTTCTTTTTCAATTCCCTTTCGATACCAATAATTAAACTTAGTGTAGCCGCAATTAGTAATTTTAATAAAATTTCCATCGTAAATTTATCATTCGCTAACCATTCCATATCCAAACCTCTCCTTCATGTAAAATGGAATTCAAATCTTCTCGAAAAAAAATCATTAATAAGGTATAGTTTGATAATGTGAATATGAGGTATCGCAAAATATTTCGTATTGGATGATATATATAGAAAGAAGGGGTTTAAGTGGAAAAACCACCAATCCACCCGTATATCCCTATTATTATTGGCGTAATCTCTGTTTCCCTTTCTGCGATTTTTGTAAAACTTTCAAGTGCAGATGCTGGAGTTATTGCATTTTACCGTATGCTGTTTTCGATATTGATAATGCTTCCGTGGTTTTTAAAGAAATACAGCAATGAAATAAAAGTGCTGTCAAAACGTGATTGGTTATTTTCATCGATTGCAGGCGTGTTTTTATCATTTCATTTTATATTATGGTTTGAATCATTAAATTACACTTCTGTAGCAAGTTCTACTGTATTGGTAACAATGCAGCCGCTATTTGCATTTATCGGAACGTATTTATTTTTCAAAGAAAAAATAACGCTTCAGACATTTATTGCAGGTGGAATTGCGATTTTAGGCAGCGTCCTGATTAGTTGGGGAGATTTTCAGATCAGCGGTACGGCACTTTATGGAGATATACTAGCATTGATTGCCTGCGCCTTAATAACGGGTTATTTACTGTTCGGGCAAGATGT